>JARXKK010000025.1:13091-31126 GCA_030278895.1 Acidobacteriota bacterium | reverse complement strand
GTGCCCGCTCCCAAAAGGTCCGGGCACTTGTCTTTTGAGCCGATAAACTCCCGCCATGACCAGTTCGACACGGGCGCTCATCACGGGGATCACCGGCCAGGACGGGAGCTATCTCGCCGAGCTCCTCCTCGCGAAGGGCTACGAGGTCCACGGGATCATCCGGCGCTCCTCGTCCTTCAACACCGAGCGCCTCGACCATCTTTACCAGGATCCGCACGTTCCGAAGCGGAACCTCGTTCTTCATTTCGGCGACCTGAACGACGCGTCCTCGTTGAATCGCGTTCTGCGCGTCGCCGAGCCGCACGAGATCTACAACCTCGGGGCCCAGAGCCACGTGAAGGTGTCCTTCGACGTTCCGGAATACACGGCGGAGGTCACGGCGGTCGGCGCGACGCGAATCCTCGAGGCCATCCGTGAGCTGGGCCTCCGTCCGCGCTTCTACCAGGCATCCTCGTCCGAGATGTTCGGGGACGTCGTCGAGACGCCGCAGAAGGAGACGACGCCGTTCCACCCGCGTTCGCCTTACGGGGTCGCGAAGGCATACGCGCACTTCATCACGGTGAACTACCGCGAATCGTACGGACTGCACGCGTCGAGCGGCATCCTCTTCAACCACGAATCTCCGCGCCGCGGTGAAACCTTCGTGACGCGCAAGATCACCCGGGCGGTTGGACGGATCGTGCATGGCCTGCAGGACGTTCTCTATCTCGGAAACCTGGGCGCCCGGCGCGACTGGGGTTTCGCGGGCGACTACGTCGAGGCGATGTGGCGAATGCTCCAGAAGGACGAGCCGGGAGACTACGTCGTCGCGACGGGCGAGACGCACACGGTCCGCGAGTTCGCTGGCCGCGCGTTCGCGCGGGCGGGCCGGCCGCTGACGTGGACGGGCACCGGTCCGGAGGAGACGGGCGCGGAAGCAAATGGGACGGTGCGCGTGCGCGTCGACCCGCGGTATTACCGGCCGGCCGAGGTCGAACTTCTGCTGGGGGACGCCTCGAAAGCGGCCCGCGACCTCGGATGGAAGCCGGGCGTGACCTTCGCGGGTCTCGTCGACATGATGACCGACGCCGACCTCGAGAAGGCCCGGCAGGAGTCTGCGGCCCCGCGGCCGGCGTGACGGAATCCGCGCCGCTCGCGGCTCGTCTCGCGGAACGCATCCGGCGCGAAGGGCCGCTCCGGTTCGACGCCTTCCAGGAGGCCTCTCTCTACGACCCGGCCGCCGGCTACTACGAACGGCCGGGGCGCGTCGGGCGCGCCGGCGACTTCGTGACGGGTCCCTCCTGGCACCCGGCGTTCGGGCGGACGATCGCGCGGATCGCGCGGAGGCTACGGGAGGAAGAGAGGGAGAAAGAAGAAGAGATTTCTGCGAATGGGGAAGAGGGCGCGCCGCGCGGAATGCGCCCTCTGACGGATCTCGTGGACATTGGAGCCGGTGAAGGAGAGCTTCTTGCCGCCGCGGATTCGGCGCTGCGTGCCTGGGGCATCCGCGATCAATTCCGCCTCGTGGGCGTCGAGCGTTCCGCCAGGCGCCGGAGCATAGCCGCCGAGAGGTGCCCCAGCGCTGCCTGGTTCTCTTCACTCGAAGAAATCTCTTCCCCGGTCTCCGGTCTCATCGTCGCCTACGAGCTGTTCGATGCGTTGCCGGTGAGGGCGCTTTTCTTCGATGGTGAAGAGCTGCTGGAGCGGAGGGTGGCGCTGACCGCCGCGGGCACGTTCGACTGGATCCGAACGCCCTGCCCGGACGCCCACGCGATCCTCGAAGCGTTCCGCGCTCGGGGTCTTCACCTTCTAAGAAATCAACAGCTTGAAATCCGGCCCGGCGCGACAGGTCTGGCCGCGGCCCTGGGTGCGCGTCTTTCTCGAGGCCTTCTCCTCGTCTTCGACTACGGCGCGCCCGCCCGGGCCCTTTATTCGGCGGCACGCCCGAACGGGACTCTCGAGGCCTTTCATGCGCATTCCGTCACGCGCGACGTTCTTTCCGCGCCGGGTGACAGGGACATCACGGCCTGGGTGGACTTCACCGAGCTGGCCGAGACATTTTCGGGTCTCGGCCTCGACGTTTCGGGGCCTGTGAGCCAGGCGCGCGTCCTGTCTTCGGCAGGAATCGGAGCCGAGCTCGAAGACGGCCCGGACCAGCCGTCTTCCGCCGCGCTGGCCGTCGAGCGCAACGCGATCGCGCGCCTCGTCGCGCCGGGCGGGATGGGCGAGTCGATCCGCGTTCTGCTGGCGTCCCGCGGCTCGGCCGTGAAGGACACCCTCCTCGAGTGGCCTCGCCTAATGCAATCGCATTGATTGACTTAGAAGAGACCGGGAAAGAGAATCGCCGCGACCGTCGCAAGAGGGTTTCGCGCGAGCGAGGCGGTCCTGCAAGGAGTGTGCGTCAGGATGTCCACGGCGAACTACCTGCCGATTCTCTACTTCGCGGTCATGGCGGCAATCCTGCCCGTGGCCGCGATCGGCCTCCTGTCGTTCGTCAGGCCCTCGAAGCCCACGCCGACGAAACTCTCCCCGTACGAATGCGGCATCGCGGCGCCGACCGAGGCCTTCGATCACCGTTTTTCCGTGCGCTACTACCTCATCGCGGTGCTCTTCGTCGTCTTCGACGTGGAGACGATTTTTCTCTTCCCGTGGGCGGTCATGTACCACCGGCTCCGGCTCTTCGGGCTCATCGAGATGCTCGTTTTCCTCGTCATTCTCGTCGTCGGCTACGTCTACGCATGGAGACGGGGGGCACTCACGTGGGCGTGATGGAGAATTCTCTTCCCGACAACATCCTCACGACGACCCTCGACGGGGTCGTCAACTGGGCGCGCAAGAACTCGATCTGGCCGATGCAGTTCGGCCTCGCGTGCTGCGCGATCGAGATGATGGCCGTCGTGGACAGCCGGCACGATCTTTCGCGCTTCGGCGCCGAGGTCTTCCGGGGCTCCCCGCGGCAGTGCGACCTGATGCTCGTCGCGGGGACGGTGACGGAGAAGATGGCCCCCATCATCAAGCGTCTCTACGACCAGATGCCCGAGCCGAAGTGGGTCATCGCGATGGGCTCGTGCGCCATGTGCGGCGGCCCCTATCGCAGCTATGCGGTGACGCAGGGCGTGGATCGCATCGTGCCGGTGGATGTCTACATTCCGGGTTGTCCGCCGCGCCCCGAAGCTCTCCTGTACGGACTCATGGAGCTTCAGAAGAAGATCGAGAAGATGCGTGTCCTGAGGCGCGTCTCGTGACGGAAGAGACTCCGCCGAAGCCTGTTCCGGCTGCGGCAGCCGCCCCGAAGAAGGGCCCCGTCGCCACCGACGCGTCCCAGAAGCCGCTCGTCCTCGGTCTCGCGGCTGCCGTGCCGGGCTCTGTGCTTTCGGCGAAGGAGTTCGTGGGCGAGACGACGGTGGACGTGGCGCTCGACAGGATCCTCGACGCCTTGCGCCACCTCAAGAACGCGTCGTTCACGTACCTCGTCGACCTGACCGCCGTCGACTGGAAGGACCGCCAGCCCCGGTTCGACGTCGTCTATTACCTGCATTCGTTTCAGAAGGGCAACGAGCGGATCCGGCTGAAAGTTGGGGTCAAAGAGGGCGAAGAGTGTCCGTCCGCCACGGCAGTCTTCGAAACCTCGAACTGGATGGAGCGCGAGGTGTTCGACCTCTTCGGCATCACGTTCAAGGACCATCCGGACCTCCGCCGCATCCTCACGTGGGAAGGCTTCAACGGCCACCCTCTCCGGAAAGACTTCCCCGTCGAGGGTATCGACACCGGCGCGGCCATCTATCCCGACCGGTATCCCGAAGGCGGCGGCCCGGCGCCGGACGACCCGAACAGGAAGACACTGTCGTGAGCGCACCCGCGGGAATCGGAGAACCGGAGCCCCCACCGGACGACCACACGCTCCTCGGTCTCCGGGAGATGGAGCTGAATTTCGGGCCGCAGCATCCGTCCACGCACGGCGTCCTGCGCATCATCCTGAAGGTCGACGGCGAGCGCATCGTCTCGGCGCGCCCCGAAATCGGATACCTGCACCGCGGCACGGAGAAGCTCTTCGAGACCGAGACGTATCCGATGGTCATCCCGCACACGGACCGGCTGGACTACGTCGCGGCGGCCACGAACAACCACGCGTACTGCCTGACGGTCGAGAAGATGCTGGGGCTCGAGGTGCCGAAGAAGGCGCAGTACATCCGCGTGCTCCTCGACGAGATGCAGCGCATCTCGTCCCACCTCCTGTGGCTCGCGACGGCCGGGATCGACCTCGGCGCGATGACGCCGTTCTTCTACACGTTCCGCGAGCGCGAAGTGATCCTCGACCTGTTCGAGGAATACTGCGGAGCGCGGCTGACGCTTCACTGCATGCGCATCGGCGGCCTCCTCGAGGACCTCACGCCGGGCTGGATTCAGAAGGTCCGCGACTTCACGGTGCCCTTCGAAGCGCGCATCGACGAGTACGAGGATCTCCTTACCGAGAACCGCATCTGGAAACTCCGGACGATCGGCGTCGGCGTCTTGAACGCCGCGCGCTGCGTGGAGATGGGCGTCACGGGGCCGCCCCTCCGCGCCGCCGGTCTCGCGTGGGACGTCCGGCGCGCGATTCCCTACGAGGTCTACCCGGAGCTGGACTTCGAGATCCCGGTCGGGAAGAACGCCGACACCTACGACCGCTACCTCGTGAGGATGGCCGAGCTCCGCCAGAGCCGGCGCATCGTGCTTCAGTGCTGCGACTGGCTGGAGAAGAACCCCGAGGGGCCGATCCGCGGCAAGACGCCGCGCGTGATCAAGCCGCCCGTGGGAGAGGCCTACGCCGCGGTCGAGGCGCCGAAGGGCGAGCTGGGCTTCTACCTCGTCTCGAACGGGACGAACAAGCCGTATCGCCTCCACGTGCGGCCGCCGAGCTTCATCAATCTGCAGGCTCTGCCCGAAATGGCGAAGGGGCACCTCGTTTCGGACCTCGTCGCGGTGATCGGCACGATCGACATCGTGCTCGGCGAGGTCGATCGCTGATGGAAATCTCCCCGAGCCTCCTGAACAACGTCCTCATTCCCATCGTGAAGGCGCTCGTGATCGTCAACGTCATGGCGGTCATGTCCGGGGTCCTCACGATCATCGAACGGCGGTCCCTCGCGTTCCTCCAGGTCCGCAAGGGGCCGAACCGGGTCGGCTGGGAAGGCTCCCTCCAGTGGGTCGCCGACACGGTCAAGCTCCTGTTCAAGGAAGACGTCGTTCCGGAAAAGGCCGAGCACCTGATCCACTACCTCGCGCCCGTGCTCGTCGTCGTTCCCGCCCTCACGGTCTTCGCCGTGATCCCCTGGGGGCCTGAGATGACGTTCCGCGTGCCCGGCATCGGAAAGATCACGACGGGCGCTTACGCCACCGACCTCAACGTGGGCCTCCTCTTCATCCTCGCCGTCACGTCGATCGGAATCTACGGAATCATCCTGGCCGGCTGGGCCTCGAACTCGAAGTACGCGCTCCTCGGAGGGCTGCGCTCGGCGGCGCAGCTCATCAGCTACGAGGTGCCGATGGGCTTCGCGGTCGTGTCCGTGATCCTCATGTCCCGCTCGCTCTCGCTCGTCGAGATCATCGAGGCGCAGCGGCGGATGCACCTGTGGTTCGTCTTCCCGGGTCTCCTCGCGTTCTTTCTCTACTTCCTCTCGGGAGTCGCGGAGACGAATCGCGTTCCCTTCGACCTGCCGGAGGCCGAGAGCGAGCTCGTCGCCGGATTCCACACCGAGTATTCGGGCATCAAGTGGTCGTTCTTCTTCCTCGGCGAGTACGCGAACATGGTGACGGTTTCGGCCATCGCGACGACGCTCTTTTTCGGAGGGTGGCTGCGGCCCTTCCCGAACGTCGCGGCGCTCTCGTTTCTCGACCTGATCCCGGGAATCGTCTGGTTCCTCGCGAAGATCTTCGTCTTCATGCTCGTCTACATCTGGTTCCGCGGCACGTTCCCGCGATACCGCTTCGACCAGCTCATGGACCTCGGCTGGAAGACGCTCATTCCGCTCGCTCTCGTGAACCTCGTCGTCATCGCGATCGCCGCCCTGGGCGGCACGCGCGGGCTTCAGATTCTCGCCTGGATCCTGTGCGGCGGTTTCGCGCTCGCGGTCGTCGTCGTCACGCGAACCCGGAGCCGAAAAGCCGCGCGCGCGGCGCGCCCCGTTACCCCGGTGGAGGTCCGCGCATGAGCTTCTGGGACAGCATCCTCCTTCTCGACATCTTCACGGGGCTCCGGACGACGGCGAAACACCTGTTCCGGAAGGCCGACACGGTCGAGTATCCCGAGCAGGCGCGGGTGCCCAGCGACCGCTTCCGCGGGATGTTCCGGCTCGACGAGGAACGCTGCATCAAGTGCACGCTCTGCGCGATCGAGTGCCCGATCAACATCATCTTCATCGACTGGCACAACGAGAAGAACGAGCTCGGCAAGAACGAGAAGGTCCTCGACCGGTTCGATCTCGACCTCAAGCGCTGCATGTTCTGCGGGCTCTGCGAGGACGCGTGCCCGACGAACCCGAAGTCGATCTGGCTGAAGACGAAGACCTACGAGCTCGGGACCTACGAGAGGGACGACGCCCTCTATCTCGACATCCGCAAGCTCACGAAGTGGGACCACAACGTCAAGCCGTTCACCATCGTCGAGAAGGGGGAGTAACCGGAGTGGGAGAGCCCTTCATTTTCTGGCTGTTCGCCGCGATCGTCACGGTGGGAGCCGTCGGCGTCGTCGCGATGCGGCAGCCGGTCCACTCGGCGATCTGCCTCCTCCTGTCTTTCCTCGGCGTCGCGGGGCTCTTCGTTCTCGCGCAGGCCGAGTTTCTCGCCGCCGTGCAGATCCTCGTCTATGCGGGCGGGATCATGGTGCTGTTTCTCTTCACGATCATGCTCGTGAACGTGAAGCGCGCGGCCGGCCAGCCTTACGTGCACACGCAGGCCGGCGCGGGCCTCCTCGCGGGGTTTCTCCTTCTCGCGATCGTGGGCGGGACCGTCGTGGCTTCGTCCCGCGTGCGCGGGCTTTCCGGCGCGGGCGATCTCGCCGACCCGGCCCGCCTCGCGACGACGTCGATCACACGCGACGTGACGCGGGTCGTGGACGGAAAGAACGTCTCGACGCCCGTGACGGAAATCGTGATCGGAAACAGCCAGGCGGTGGCCTGGGGCCTCTACCGGGACTACCTGCTGCCCTTCGAGGTGGCGTCGGTGTTCCTGCTCGTCGCGATGATCGGCGCGGTCGTGCTGGGCAAGCGGACGATGGAGCGCGTGGACTGATGATCGGCGTCACGCACTACGTCGCGCTTTCCTTTCTGCTGTTCGCGATCGGCGTCACGGGCGTCCTCGTCCGCCGGAATCTCCTGACCGTCCTCATGTCGATCGAGCTCATCCTCAATGCCGCGAACCTGAACCTCATCGCATTTTCGCGCCAGCTCGGCGACCTCAACGGACAGCTCTTCGCGGTCTTCGTCATCACGCTCGCCGCCGGCGAGGCCGCGATCGGCCTCGCGATCATCATCTCGATGTACCGCCTCAAGGGGTCCGTGAACCTCGACGATGCGGCAGAGCTGAAGGGATAACCCCGTGAGAGCCGCCGCCATCCTGCCCTGGATCCCGGTCTTCCCGCTGATTGGCTTCCTCGTGAACGGGCTGCTCTACCTCGTCTCCCATTCGAAGCTGGGCGGGAAGGACGCCCCGAAGGGTCCCCACGGCCACGGCGATGACAGCCACGACGATCACGGCCACGGCGAACACGAGGAGATTCCGTTCGCGAGCGTCCACTCCATCATCGGTCCCGCGGCCTGCGCCCTGTCGTTCCTGGCGTCGCTTCTCGCGATCGCCGCATGGTGGGGCGAGACCCACGGCCACGAGAGCATCGTCGCGACGCTCTGGTCCTGGATGCCGATGGGGGAGAACGCGACGTGGTTTGGCGCGAAGGCGCTCGCCCTCGACGCCGCGTTCCGCATCGACGCGCTCTCGGCGCTCATGCTGTTCTTCGTCACGCTGATCGGCACGCTCATCCACGTTTACTCGGTCGGATACATGGGGCACGACCCGGGTTACGGCCGTTACTTCTCGTATCTGAACCTCTTCATGTTCGCCATGCTCACGCTCGTCCTCGGCGCGAGCCTTCCGGTCATGTTCGTCGGCTGGGAGGGCGTCGGGCTCTGCTCGTACCTTCTCATCGGCTTCTACTGGACGAAGACGTGGGCCGCGGACGCCGGCAAGAAGGCGTTCGTCGTGAACCGTATCGGCGACTTCGGCTTCGTCCTCGGCATCTTCGGGTGTTTCGCGCTCTTCGGCACGACGGACTTCGACCGGATGTTCGCGCTCGCCTCCGCCGATCCGGCCCGCTACGCCGCGGGCGGGCTCATGACGGCGGTCTGCCTCGCGCTCTTCATCGGGGCGTGCGGCAAGAGCGCCCAGATCCCGCTCTACGTCTGGCTCCCGGACGCGATGGCCGGCCCGACGCCCGTTTCGGCCCTCATCCACGCGGCCACGATGGTGACGGCCGGCGTCTACATGGTCGCGCGCTGCAACGGCTTCTACCGGATCTCGCACGAGTGGGCGCTCAAGGTTCTGGGAGAGCACCCCACGATTGGCGGCCTCCTGACGCACGACGCCTCGTTCGTCGTCGCGGTCGTCGGCGGCGCGACGGCGCTCTTCGCGGCCACGATGGGCCTCGCCCAGACGGACATCAAGAAGGTTCTCGCGTACTCCACGGTCTCGCAGCTCGGCTACATGTTCCTCGGCTGCGGCGCGCTCGCGTTCTCGTCGGGCATGTTCCACGTCTTCACGCACGCCTGGTTCAAGGCCTGCCTCTTCCTCGGCGCGGGCTCCGTGATCCACGCGCTGGGGGGCGAGCAGGACATGACGAAGATGGGGGGGCTCCGGAAGCTCATCCCGCACACGTTCCTCACGATGTTCGTCGCGACGCTCGCGATCGCGGGCGTTCCGGGCCTCGCGGGCTTCTTCTCGAAGGACGCGATCCTCGCCGAGACGTGGGGCGCCGGCTACAAGGTGCTCTGGGCCCTCGCCGTCCTCACGGCGGGCCTCACGGCCTTCTACATGTTCCGGCTCATCAAGATGACGTTCTACGGAACCTTCCGCGGGACGCCCGAGCAGCTCAAGCACGTCCACGAGTCGCCGGCCTCGATGACGGTACCGCTCTACGTCCTCGCGGCAGGGGCCGCGGTCGTGGGCTGGCTCGGGATCCCGAAGTTCATCCTCGGGAAAGAGAACGCGTTCGAGAGCTTCCTCGAGCCCGTCATCCTCAAGCTGCCGGCAGGCTGGGCCGCCGAGGCGCACGAGATGTCGCACTCCACCGAGTGGTCTCTCATGCTCACGTCTGTCGGCGTCGCCTTCGCCGGGATCGGCCTCGCCTGGGTCTTCTACAGCGGGGCGTATCCGTTCGCGATGCCCGCGCGCATCGCGGCCTCCCTGGGCGGCTTCTATCGCCTCGTCCGCGACAAGTACCGCGTGGACGAGCTCTACGAGGCAGTCTTCGTGAACGGCCTCATCAAGAAGGGCGGCCGATTCCTGTGGGAGATCGACGCCCGCGTCGTCGACCTCATTCCGAACGGCGCCGCCGGACTCGCGCTCGGTCTCTCCCACGTGTCTTCGTGGTTCGACCGGACGTTCGTGGACGGCGCGGTGAACGGCGTCGGGAACATGTTCCAGGCCGCGTTTCGCGGGATGCACCGCGTCCAGACGGGCCGTGCCCAGAACTATGCGCTGACGATGGCCGTCGGCATCTTCGGCTTTGTGTGCCTCTATCTCCTCCTGAAGTGAAGGACGGCGAATGAACGGACTCCTGTCGCTCCTGATTTTCCTGCCGGTCGTCGGCACGCTCGTCGTGCTCTTCGTGCCGCGCGAGAAACCCTCCGTGGTGAGGTGGGTCACGACGCTCTTCGCGGGCGCCGAGTTCCTGCTGTCGCTGCCCCTCTGGACGTTCGCGGGCTTCCGCAGGTCCGGGGACTTCTTCTTCCGCGAGACCCACGACTGGATCCCATCGCTCGGAGCCAAGTACGCACTTGGCGTGGACGGCATCTCGGCCCTGCTGATCCTCCTGACGACCCTCCTCTCCTTCATCTCGGTTTACGCGTCGTTCACGGCGATCACGAAGCGGGAGAAGGAGTACTACGTTTTTCTCCTCCTTCTCGAGACGGGGATGGTCGGCGTCTTCTGCGCGCTCGACTTCTTCCTTTTCTACGTGTTCTGGGAAGTCATGCTCGTGCCGATGTACTTCCTGATCGGCATCTGGGGCGGTCCCCGCAAGCTTTACGCCGCGATCAAGTTCTTCCTCTACACGCTCGCGGGCTCGGTCGTCATGCTGCTCGCGATCATCGCGCTCTACTTTTTCAACACTTCCGGCTTTCTGTGGTGGAAGGGTCTCGGGAATCCCGCGACGTTCGACATCGTCCACTTCCAGGCGATCGCCTCGTCGATACCGCCGGACCTTCAGCTCTGGCTCTTCTGGGCGTTCTTCCTCGGCTTCGCGATCAAGGTGCCGATGTTTCCGTTCCACACCTGGCTGCCCGACGCGCACGTCGAGGCGCCCACGGCGGGCTCCGTCATCCTCGCGGGCGTCCTCCTGAAAATGGGGACATACGGTTTCCTCCGGTTCTCGCTTCCGCTCTGCCCCGACGCCCTCGCGTCTCCGGCGCGTTTCCTCGGGCTCACGTCCGTAGGCTGGGTCGCCGCTCTTTCGATCGTCGGCATCATTTACGGCTCGATGGTCGCGATGGTTCAGAAGGACATGAAGAAGCTCGTCGCGTACTCATCGGTCGCGCACCTCGGCTTCGTCATGCTCGGCCTCTTCGCCCTCAACAACGCGGGCATCCAGGGCGGCATCCTCCAGTCGATCAACCATGGGCTCTCGACCGGCGGGCTCTTCCTTCTCGTCGGAATCGTCTACGAGCGAACCCACACCAGGATGATCGCGGACTACGGCGGCCTCTCCGGCGTCATGCCCGTCTACGCGATGCTCTTCATGGTCATCCTTCTCGCGTCGATCGGACTGCCGCTCCTGAACGGGTTCGTCGGCGAGTTCACGATCCTGACCGGCGTCTTCCTCGCGGACTGGCGCTGGGCCGCGTGGGCGAGCCTCGGCGTCATCCTCGGCGCGGCCTACATGCTCTGGCTCTACCAGCGCGTGTTCTTCGGTGAGCTCACGAACGAGAAGAACAAGGGCCTCGAGGACGTCAACCTCCGCGAGATTCTCACGCTCGCCCCTCTCATCGCGATGTGTTTCTGGATCGGCCTCTATCCGAAGCCGTTCTTCGAGATGACGGCCAAGTCGGCCGAGAAGATCGTGGCGGCCGTCTCGGCGCCCCACGTGCGCCGCGCGGCCCAGGAATCCGCCGCGCGTCTCGCGTCCGCCGCGCCGCTCGCGGTGTTGCCGCCGGCAGTGCCCGCGGCCGCCGCACCGGAGGTCAAGTAGGCCGTGCCATTTCCCGCGGGCGACACGCTCCTGATCCTGCCGGAGCTCTTCCTGACGGCGGCGGGCCTCGTCGTCCTCCTCTGGGCGACGGCCGTGAGCCGCGAGGGAGAACGCGGTCTCGCCTTCTTCTCGATCGGCGCGCTCGCCGCGACGGGGATCCTGCTTTTCGTGTCGGCGCGGATGGCTGGAGCTCTGCCCAGAAGCGGATTCGGCGGCATGTTCGTGATGGACCGGTTCGGCCTGTATTTCAAGGGGATCCTGATCCTCGTTTCGATCGTGACGATCCTCTTCTCGCTGCGCTTCATCGGCGCGGCTTCCTACCCGGGCGGCGAGTACTACGGCCTCCTGCTCTTCGCGACGGTCGGCATGCTCTTCATGGCCTCGGGAACGAATCTGGCGTCGATCGTGGTGGCGCTCGAGCTGATGGCCCTCTCGCAGTACGTTCTCGCCGGCTACTTCAAGCGCGAGACGAAGTCCCTGGAAGCGGCCGCGAAGTACTTCGTCCTCGGGGCGTTCTCGTCGGGCATCCTTCTGTACGGCGTCTCCCTCGTTTACGGCGCCGCGGGAACCCTCTCTCTCGCGGGTATCGCCACGGCGTTCGCGGCGCCGAAACCGCCGGCCTTCCTTGTCGTCGGAATCATCTTTGTCGCGTGCGGGATGTTCTTCAAGATCGCGTCCGCGCCCTTCCACGTGTGGGCGCCCGACGTGTACGAGGGCGCGCCCACGCCGATCTCCGCGTTCTTCGCGGTCGGCCCCAAGCTCGCCGCCTACGCGATCTTCGCCCGCATCTTCTTCGTGGGCTTCGGCCCGCGCGCGGGCGACTGGACGGCGATCGTCGCGGCGTCGGCGGCCCTCACGATGATCGTCGGGAACGTGGGCGCCCTCATGCAGACGAACGTGAAGCGGCTGCTCGGGTATTCGTCCATCGGGCACGCGGGCTATGCGCTGCTCGGCTTCCTGGCGTATGGAGACAAGAGCGGGATCGGGCTGTGGTCGGTCCTCGTCTATCTTCTCGCTTACGCCTTCATGAACCTCGGCGCCTTCGGGCTCGTGATCCTCCTCGAGGCGAAGGGTTACGCCGGCGAGAGCGTGGACGACTTCAACGGACTCGCGAAGAAGAACCCCTGGCTGGCCGCCGCGATGCTCGTCTTCCTGCTGTCGCTCGCCGGAATCCCGCCGACCGCCGGGTTCGTGGGCAAGTACTTCCTGTTCTCGGCGGCGATGAAGGCCGGATATTTCTGGCTCGCGCTGCTCGCGGTGCTCATGTCGGCCGTCTCGCTGTTCTATTACTTCCGGATTGCGCGCGCGATGTATCTCGTGGATGGCGAGGGCACTCTCCATTGGCGCGAAGAGCCCGCGGTCACGGCGGCGATCGCGCTCTGCGCGGCCGGCACGCTGGCGATGGGGATCCTGCCCGGTCCCTTCGTGCAGTTCGCTCGGACCTGCCTGCTGCCATTCGGGCCTTGAGCGACAAGCCCGACGACCCGCTTCCCGGCGATCCGGAGTCCCGGCGGTTCTTCGGTGACGTCCTGACGTTCGGGTGGGTTCTTCCGGGGGCGATCGCGGCGGGAGCGGGCCTCGGCTACCTGGGCGACCGGCTCTTCGGCCTCTTCCCGGTCCTGACGGCTGCCCTCGGCGTCCTCGGCCTCGTGGCCGGGCTTCGGCAGATCTACCGCGAATCCGGGGCGATTTCCGAGGAGGGCCGAGGCCCTCGGAAGTGATCCCTGGAACCGAACGACGTCTCTTTCGACTGGCGGCGGCCCTGGGCCTGCTCGGGGCCACCGGACTCGCCGCCTGCGGCCTGTTCAAGGCGGCCCTCGCCTTGACTCTCGGGGCCTCCGTGGCTATCGTCTCGGCGCTCTGGCTGTCGGATCTCGTCGGTCGCTTCGAAGCGCCCGAAAAGGTTGCGCCAGCCCGATTTGACTGGAAATTCGGGCTTAAGGCCGTTCTCCGGTATGCGTTCGTCGGCCTCGCCCTGTGGGGGGGGCTCCGAATGCTGCCGGCCGACGTCCGGTGGGTGGTTGCGGGCCTCTCGACGGTGGTCGCCGCGGTGGTGATCGACGGGGTCCTCGAGCTCCTGACCGGCCGCCGGAGCGGAGCGGGCTCGGCCCAGTGAGGGCGGGGACGACGTGCACCACGAAAATTCGATCTTCTTCGGGCTCTTCAACGCCCTCCTGACCCGTCTGTTCGGCTCCGTCGAAAACGCGCCGTCCTGGTGGCGGGACGGCGTCGCGCTCGGGAGCTTTCACGTGGGCGGGATCGCGCCCCGGGGCGAGCACGGCGAGCTCCTCGGCTGGATTCCGGATCACATCGCGATGGCCCTCGTCGTCTTCCTGTTCTGCGCGGTGTTCTCCTTCGTCGTGTCGCGGAGTTATCGCAAGGACGCTCCCGGCTCGGCCCAGAACGTTCTCGAGGTCTTCGTGGATTTCCTCCGCGACCTCATCAAGGAGAACATCCCGCATCACGGTGAGAAGTACCTGCCGATCGCGGGGACGTTCTTCTTCTTCATCTTCCTGAGCAACTTCTGCGGGCTCTTCTTCTTCCTGCAGCCTCCGACGGCGAACCTGAACGTGACGTTCGCGCTGTCGATCACGTGTTTCTTCCTCTACAACGCCGCCGGCATCAAGGAGCACGGGCTCCTCGGCTACCTCAAGCATTTCCTCGGCCCGATGCTGGTGCTCGCGCCGCTCATGTTCCTCATCGAGATGATCGGGAACTTCGCGCGCGCTCTCTCGCTCTCGATGCGACTCTACGGAAACATCTTCGGAGAGCACACCGCCGGCAGCATCTTCGCGGGCCTCGTCCCGATCGTCGTTCCGTGGCCCATGATGGCGCTCGGCATTTTCACGGCGCTCCTGCAGGCGTACGTCTTCACGCTCCTGACCACCGTCTATCTGGGCGGCGCCACCGCCCACGAGCATTGAGAACAAGAGAGAGCACGCATCCGATTTTTTCGATCACGAAAGGAGTTCCCGACATGCTGAAGAGAATCTTTCCGGCCGGCGCCCTCGCGGCGCTCGCCCTCCTTCTCCCGAATCTCGCCCTCGCCGAGGACGCCATCAAGACCGGCGGCGGCGCCGGATGGGGCCACCTCTCCGCGGCGATCGCGATCGGGCTCGCCGCTTTCGGCGGCGCGCTCTCGCAGGGCCGCACGGCCGTCGCGGCTTGCGAGGGAATCGCGCGGAATCCCGGCGCGGGCGCCTCGATTCGGGCGATGGCGTTCCTGGCGCTCGTCCTCATCGAGTCCCTCGTCATCTACGCCCTCGTCATCGCGTTCGTCATTAACGGCAAGTAAGACCTTCCTTCGCAAAGAGATGCGCGGCCCCGGTTCGCCGGGGTCGTTTTTCTTTCAGGGGAGGGCAAAGCCGGAGTGCTTAGGTTCGCGTATTGCATGGGGAGAGGTGGAACTCCCGATATGGCCGCTTCCTCACCCCCCAAGGCTTCCTCGACCCCGACCGCCTGGAACTTCCGGAGCGGGGAGCTTCCGTACGCGGACGCCCTCTACGGCTCCGCGCTCCGGTTGACGCGGAACCGTCAGGATGCCGAGGATCTCCTCCAGGAGACCTTCCTCAAGGCATACGCGCACTACGACGGCTTCACCGAGGGCACGAACCTCAAGGCGTGGCTGTTTCGCATCCTCAAGAACGCCTTCATCAACGGTTACCGGCGCGTGAAGGCCGGGCCGAAAGAGGTCGATCTCGGCGTGGGGGGCGACGAAGCGTTCGATGCCGCCCGGTCGAAGGCCCCGGAAGTCGGGAAGGACACGACGCCCGAGGAGGGCCTCCTCGCGGCGACGCTGGACCGGGGCGTGGCCGAGGCGCTGGCCGCTCTGCCGGAGGACTTTCGGCTCGTCGTCGAGCTCGTCGACCTGCAGGACTTCTCTTACCGCGAAGTGGCCGACATCCTCGAGGTGCCGCTCGGAACGGTGATGTCCCGTCTCTACCGCGGCCGCCGTCTTCTGGAATCGGCGCTCCTCGATTATGGCCGCCGCCGGCATTACTTCGGCCCGGAGGAGCCCGCGCGGACGCGGCTCGCCGCCGCCGGATCCGAAGCTCCGGAGGCTCCCCGGTCACGCTCGGGCACGAATCCCGTCACCCTCTCGGAATACCGCCGGCGCCGCGAACGTTAGAGAACCAGGGGCGACGGGGATGATGGACTGCCGCACGGCGAGCCTCCTGATCGAGGCGTATCACGACGACGAGCTGGAGCTCGTGGACGCCGCGCGGCTTCTCGCGCATTTCGAGGAGTGTCCGCCGTGTCTCCAGCACTGCGAAGAGGCGGGGGAGCTCCGTGAGACGCTGAAGACCTGCCGCCCCGTGGATCGTTGCCCCGAGGAGCTGGCCCGCCGCCTCGCCCGTCGCCTCGACATGGCTCCGGGTTCCCGGCCGCGCCGCGCCTTCCCGCGGTCCGTCACGATCGTCGTGGCCGCGGGCTGCGGAATCGCGGTGGGCTGGGCGGCCGTGAGGTTCCGCACTCCCCCCCTGACGGCGCCCGCGCTCCCTCTGGCGGCGCGGCGCGTCGAGGGCGAGCTCGTGTGCCTGCGTTGCGCGATGGACCACGGGCTTCCCGGCGCCCGTCTCGAAGGAACGCCGCACCGCCCCCTCCTCCTCACCAACGACGGGAGGTTGTTCGTCCTGCGCTCGCGGGAAACGGTGCGCGCCCGCCTGGAGGCGGATGGCCCGACGCGCCGGCACGTCTCTCTGATGGCGAGCCTCGACGAGACGAGCGGCCTCGCCGACGTCTTCGAGGTCCTTCCCGAGGCGGCGACGGAAGCCGAGGCCGCCGTCGTCCGCTGAATCTGGGCGGAGTGTGGACTCTCTCGTCTATGGCTCTGATGAGAGAGCGGGCGCGCTCAGGCGCTTCTCGAAGAGGATCGACTCGCGGGTGCCTTCGCCGACCGGCACCGGAACGAGATCCACGACCCGGAATCCGTACAGCCAGTAGAGATGAGGGCCGGCGGGCGAGCCGGCGAACGACCGCGCGCGCAGGACGAGCAGGCGCCGCTCCCGGCACGCCTCGATACCGCGGAAGAGCAGCTCCCGGCCGACGCCGCTGTTCCTCTCGGAACCGTCCACGATCAGCCAGTTGAAGCGCGCCGTGACCGGATCGGCGAGGTCGCGGGTCACGAGGAGAACGCCCACGATGCGGCCATCGCGCTCAGCCGTCAGGAGGGCATCGCGTGCGGCGTCGAAATCACTCGCGATCGCCGCGATTTCGTTCCGCAGGACCTGGGCGACGACCGCGTCGTACTCCTCCGAGACGAGGCGCTCCACGAACGCCCGGGCGGCGACGAGACCGTCGGCACCGCGGCTCCGGTAGACGACGTCGGCGACCGGCATCGTCACATTCTTCCGGGGATCGGGACGCCGAGGACGCCCAGGATGTCCGCGAGATGCGCCGAGACAACTTGCAAAGCCGCGCGGCGGGCGCGCCTCGTCGTCTCATCCTTCTCCTGCGCGATGGGATGCGTGTGATAGAGGTGGTGGAACGCCGCGGCAACCGCGAGCGCGTGCCGGACGAGAAGCGAGACCTCGAGCGTCTCGGCCACCTTCTCGAGCGTGTCGAGCGTGCGCCCGCAGGTCCTCACGACGTCCCAAAGCCCGTCGTCGAGCGCCGACGCGGGCAACGCGGACAGCCCGTCGATCTCTGCGGCATCGAGGCGCCCCGTGAGGCCCGTGTCCTCCAGCTTCCGGAAGATGTTCGCGGCGCGCACGGCGGCATACTGGAGATACGGCCCCGTATCGCCTTCGAAGGCGAGCGCCTCGTCGAAGTCGAAGGCGATGATCTTGTTTCGCGAAAAGCGCGTCATGTAGACGCGGAGCGCTCCGACGGCGATCGCCTCGGCCCGGCCCGTTTCGGGAGGTTCGGCCGCGCGCGAGAGGATCTGCTCCCTCGCTTTCTCGACCAGCCGGTCGAGGAGATCCTCCGCCTTCACGCCGAGCCCCTTCCGGCCCGACATTTCGACGAAGGGGCGCGCGCGGTCCTCGTCCGTGAGCTCGACGCCGAGCGCCTCGGCCGAGGCGGGCGTCAGGGCCACCATCTCGTAGGCGAAGTGGACGGATCGGTCGGCGGCCTCGGCGAAGCCGGCGCGGCGCACCGCCTCCTTGACGACTTTCTGGGGATAGGACTGCCTCACGTCGATGACGTTGATCACGGCTACGCCCTTGCCGAACGTCCCGCGCGCTGCTGGGTCGGCACCGACCGCGTCGCGGCGTGTCCTGTAGAGGGGGGAAACGCCATCCGAGGCGTGGAACTCGGGAGAGCCGTCGACGTCCCGGTACGGAACCTCCTCGTACTCGAAGTCGATCCCGAGGACGCCGAGCTTCCAGAGCTGGTAGGCGACGTCCTTTCCGGTGTACGTGACCGTGCCGTTCGACCGCACGAGGACCTTGTCGGCGTCCTCCATCCCCTCGAATTCCGGAGACCCTTCGAGCGGCATGACCCAGCAGCCCGCGTTCTTGCCCTCCGTCTCGAGACGCGCGGCGTTCGCCGTCTTCAGGAGCTCGAAGGCCTTCACCCAGAAGCGGCGGGCGAGGATGTCGCTCTCGCGCGGCAGGAGGTCGTAGGTGACGCCCACGCGCTCCATCGTGAAGAGGTGGCAGCGCACGACCGCCTCGGCGAG
>JARXKK010000025.1:10418-12991 GCA_030278895.1 Acidobacteriota bacterium | reverse complement strand
TTGAAGGTGCTCACGAGAACGTCGCCGAGGACGGCGTTCCGGAGGTGCCCGATGTGCGCGGCCTTGTTCGGATTGATGTTCGTGTGCTCGACGATGAGCTTCCCCGAGCCCTCGTCCTCGCTCGGTGCCGCGCTCCCCGCGATCAGCATCTCCCGGAGGACGCGCGGGCGATCGACGTGGAAGTTGACGTAGCCGCCGCCTTCGACCGAACGCCTCACGACCACCGAGGGGAGGACGAGGGCGGGGGCCAGCTCCTCCGCGATCTTGCGCGGCGGGCGCTTCAGGACCTTCGCGAGCTCGAAGGCGACGGGGCAGGCGAGATCTCCGAGCTCGACCTTCGGGGGCGTCTCGAGGACGACGCGCGGCGCGGGAACGCCGAAAATACGAAGGCACGCCTCCGAGACGGCGCTCTCGAGCTCGCGCTTGAGACCGGGAATCACCGCGTCACTCTCTTCACTCTTTCATTCATGGCGGCGCGGATTCTCGCACGTCGTAAGATTCTCCCCTGATGGACGGTACGGTCACCCGGGATGTTCTCGTCGGCGTCTCTCCCGAGCGTGCTTTCGACGCCTTCGTGGAGCTTTCCGACGTCCTCGCGTGGCTCGCGGACGGGGCCGTGATCGGGCCTCGCCCGGGCGGGAACTGGGGGCTCGGCTGGTATGCGGACCAGGATTCGGGCTCGGGCTACAGCTCGATCGGCCAGTTCGAGGTCTTCGACCCGGGACACCGCTTCGTCGTGGCAAGCCTGATGTTCTCGACGCCCGAAGGAGAGTCCTTCGGCCCCATGCGTCTCGTCGTGGAGTTTGAAAAGGTCCCGGAGGGCACGTGCGTCCGGGTGACGCAGTCGGGGTTGAACGAATCCGCGGCGGGAGCCGCCTATCGCGATCGGCTCGGGCCCGGCTGGGAGCGGATGCTCAAAGACCTCAAAGGCTGGCTCGAAGAAGGCCGCAAACTTCCCGGGCGCTGAGGGGCCGAGAGGGTTAGAATTTTCGTTTCCTCGGTTCTTCAGAAGGGAGTTTTCATGATCCGCCGCCCCGCCTCCTTCGCCCTCGTCCTCCTCCTCGCCACCGGTGCCCGGGGAGCGGGGCTCGAGAGGTACAAGGACTGGAACAAGTCCCCGGAATTCACCTATCTCGCCGTCGACTCCGAGCAGAAGGAATGGAAGAAGATCGGGTCCGACGAGGAGGCCGAGCGCTTCATCCAGCTCTTCTGGGCAAAGCGCGACCCGAATCTGAAGACGCCGGTCAACGAGTTCAAGATCGCCTTCGACCAGCGTGTGAAGGAAGCCGACCAGCTCTTCGCGCTGCCTCGGACCCGCGGCACGCTGACCGAGCGCGGTAAGCTCTACGTGCTCGTCGGCGCGCCGAAGGACCTCAAGCGCCAGGTCGGCATCAAACCCCAGCCGGTCGCTCCTCCGGGGCAGATTCCTCCTCCGAACGAACCGGGCCATTCGATGGGCGAATCCATTGCGACCTTCGTTTACGAGGCGGCTCAGCTCCCCGATTGGGCGGGAATGAAATCTCTCCGGGCGGAATTCATCGTCGAGCCGGCTTCCGACTTCGTCAGCGGGACGGGAGGCGGTGACGTGAGGCGTCTCGAAACGAAGGCGCGTCAGGTGGCGCTCGTGAACCCGCAGCTCAAGGAGGCGCCGTACTTCAAGACCGCGGCCGAGCTCGAGACGGAGCGCAAGGCGGCCGAGGCCGCCGCCGCCGAGGCCCTGAGGGGCCCGGTCCTGACGGCGCCCGTCCGGGAGACGCTGGAGGGCCTGCTGGCCAAAGAGGACACGGGCGCTCTTTCGCTTTTTCCGATCGTCGGCCGGGATCGGGAGCCGCGCCTCCACGCCCAGCTCTTCGTTCCCGCCTCCGCCGGCGTTCCCGGGCCCGATGCGCGGCTGGCGATTCTCGTGAGGAACGACGCGGGAGCCGACGCCGCCCGGGTCGAAGAGACGACGGCGTTCGAGGCCGCTGCCGGGGGATCCGTCACCTCCCGGGAGCTCGCCGTTCCGGCAGGCTCGTATAGCGTCGCGACGGCGGTGCTGGACGGGTCCGGAAAGATCCTCTTTTCCGCGAAGCGCAAGGTGTCCGTCGCCGCGGCCGGGGCGGACTTTTCGCTGTCACCGCTCGTCGTGGCGGCGCGTGTTTCCGCCGTTGCGAAGGGGAAAGCGGACGAGGCCTTCACCCTGAGTGGAAATCACTTCGTGACGAAGGGCGGCCGGCTCGGCCCGGAGGACGGGCTCCTCTTCGTCGTCAGGGTTTACAACCCGAAGGTGGACACCGCCACGAAGACGGTCCGCATTTCGCGCTCGGTGAAGATCAAGCCGAAGGGCGCGCCGGCCATGGACGTACCCCTGACCGCCGACCAGCCCGTGCCCGTGCCGGACTCGAAGGACGGAACGGAGCTGATTTCACTCGACGTGGCCGCGGAGGTCATCGAGGCGAACCTGGGCGAGTACCTGAGAAAGCCTGGAGAATACGATTTGAAGGTGACGATCACGGATCAGGTCGCGCAGAAGACCCTCGAGGCCTCCACGACCTTCACCGTGACCGGGGTCTTGCCCGCGAAGAAGAAGTAGC
>JARXKK010000025.1:8498-10318 GCA_030278895.1 Acidobacteriota bacterium | reverse complement strand
AGAAGCTTCGCTTCCTTGCGAAGCTGGACCTCGCCCTCGGGATCCTCGGTGGAACGAAACGTCTTCATGCCGAGAAGGAAGGACTCGGGCGTCGGCCGGCGGGAGACGAGATCGATGATCACGCGGCGTGCGTCCTGCCTCCGGTCCACGGAGGCGTAAAGGGCGGAAAGGGAGACGCGGGCGTCCACGCGGTCGGGATAGAGCCGCAGCTCCTCGAGGAATTCCTTTTCCGCCTCCACCGGGCGGCCCGAGCGCGCGAGAACGTCTCCGCGCAGCATGTGCATGCCGGACTGCGGAAGCTTTTCGCCGGCGGAGAGCTCCTCGGCCTTTTCCGAAAACGCCTTCGCGCCCGCGAGATCGTTCCGCATCACGGCGATCCGGCCGAGCACGAGACAGCCGCGCACGCGCGCCTTGCCCTTGCCCGCGTCCATGGCCTTCCGGGCGGCCGATTCAGCAGCCGCGTAGTCGCCCTTTCCGAGCGCGGCGCGGGCGGAAATGTCCTCGGCGGCGGGGTCGCCGAGGAGACGAAGGGCTTCGGCATGGCGCAACCCCTCGTCCCATTTCCCGAGCTGAAGACACATGTTCGCGACCTCGGTGACGTAGGGCGCGCGGGCCGCCTCGGGAGCGAGGTCGATCGTCTTCTCGAGGGCTTTGAGAGCCTCTTCGGGCCTCCCCAGCTCGAGCAGCGCCCGGGACTTCATGTCCCAGATGTCGAGCATGCGCGGGTTTTCCTTCAGGAGGCGGTCGAAGATCTCGACGGCCTTCTCCTGGCGGCCTCCTGTCATCTCGCCGAGGCCCGTGCGCAGCTCCTCGAAGGTCTTGATCCGGTCCTTCGGGTCGTCGAGCGTGCCGGCGGGGGAGGGTCCCGCGCTGAGGTATCCGAGCGAAGCGAGCTTCTTCCGCGCCTCGGTATCGACCTCGAGAGGAGTTTCGAACGACGGCTTTCTCTTGAGGAGATCGGAGCGCAGCGCGCGGAGGGCATCCGGCTTTTCCGCGATCCGGTTGTTCGTCTCGGAAGGGTTCGTCTCGAGGTCGTAGATCTCCGGGCGCGGAGCCTCGATGTAGTGCCAGCGGCCCTCGATCAGGGAGCTCAGCTCGCTCCAGCCGAAGTGGATGCGCGGAAAAAACGTCTCGGAGAGGAGACGCCTCGGCGCGGGGTTGGTCTCCGCCGCGAGGTCGAGCAGCGAAACGGTTCCGTCGGGCGGCCGGAAGTCCGCGAGCCCGACTGCGCGGCCGATCGTCGTGAACACGTCGCTCAGGGCGACCGGCGCCGCGACCGACGTGCCCGCCCGCTTCGCTCCGGGGAGTTTCACGAGAAGGGGGACCTGAAGCGTCTCCCGGTAGAGGAACATGCCGTGCTCCGACTCGCCGTGCTCCCCGAGGCCCTCGCCATGGTCGGACAGGAAGATCAAGAGCGCCTTGTCGTAGATTCCCTTCTGCTTCAGAAATGACAGGAACGTCCCCACGATCGCATCGGTCGCGGCGATCTCCCCGTCGTAGGGCGCGGACGCGTAGCGGGCCTTGAACGGCTCGGGCGGCTCGTAGGGGGTATGCGGCTCGTAGAGATGCAGGAAGGCGAAGAGCGGCTTGCCCGACTGTGCTCCCGCCCAGGCCTCGAGCCTCTTCTCGGTCTCGGCGCCGGCGCGCTGGACGCGCCCGAGTGCGGCCTTCGCCTCAGGGGCGTCCACCTCGTCGTCGTAGAGGTCGAATCCTCGCGCGATGCCGCTGTCGCCCTTCAGAACGTAGCAGGAGATGGCGCCGCCCGTGGCGTATCCCCCCTTCTTCAGGAGCTCGGCCAGCGTCGGAACGTCCTTTCGCAG
>JARXKK010000025.1:0-8398 GCA_030278895.1 Acidobacteriota bacterium | reverse complement strand
CCGAGCCGAGTGCGGCCGCGAGGCAGAGTGTGAGGAGCACAACGTGTCGTCGCACACCCGAAGGGTACCGTAGCTTTCCGAAGTGAGGAGGAACCTAAAAGAAAAGGAGCCGGAGAAGGTCTCCGGCTCCGAAAAGATGAGAAGAGATGGAGGGGGAACCTAGAAGCGGAGTCCCACCGTCGCCTGGAACGTGCGCGGGATCTGGTAGTCGTTGACGCTACGGGCGTTGCCGAAATTCGGCCCGGTGTTCCAGTTGGCCGACGGCGCTGCTGTGTTGCGGGCGCCCTGGACAGGCACCGTCGTGAAGGGGTTGAAGTTCAGGTAGCCCGTCGTGTTCACGAACGTCTGAACGGTCTGATCGACGGCGATCTTTCCCTGATTGTTGAAGACGTTGATCACCTGAGGCTGGACGAAGATCTCGACGGGGCCGATCTTCGTCGCGAAGTTCAGCGAGAGGTCCGTGCGCTTGATGTCGTCCGTCCGGAAAGCATCGCGCGCCGTGTAGTAGTAGGTGACCGAGGACGGCCGCGTCGCGTA
Source organism: Acidobacteriota bacterium (assembly GCA_030278895.1). Taxonomy (GTDB): domain Bacteria; phylum Acidobacteriota; class Thermoanaerobaculia; order UBA5066; family UBA5066; genus Fen-183. The sequence goes on along the minus strand of JARXKK010000025.1, from coordinate 7,861 downwards.
TCCGGGGTTCGTTATGAAATCCCGCGAGCGGACGGTCCCGACGGCGCCATAGGGCGCACCCGTGTCGTAGCTCTGGACGAGGCCGACCGACATGCTGCCGAACTTCTGCGGAATGAACGGCAGCTCATACGACCCGAAGATCCGGACGCGGTGGCGCTGGTCCGTGACGAGAGAGCCGGTCGGGTTGTTCCAGGCGGGGTCCTTGTACTCGGGGTACGTCTTGAACCCGTTGGTAATGGGGCCGTTGGCGTTTGTCTCGCCGTCGTTGTTCCCGAGCGTGTGGGACCACGTCCAGTTCGCGGTCATTGTCAGGCGCCCGGTCCGGTACTGGAACTGCGTCTGGAGGCCCGTGTAATTGCGGACGAGATCGTTCGTATTGCCCTGGATGCCGAGGTCGAACTTGTGGCCGAAGGGGTCCGCGACCTGTCCTGTGCCGAGGTTCAGCAGCGTGTAATAGGACTCCTTGAATTCGCGCCGGACGACGTCGGCCCGGTACGAGAGCTGGCCCATGGATCCGGTGACGCCCAGCGTGTACTCGTTCGCATAGGGCGTGTTGAGACCGTCGGCCGGAATCTGCGTGCTGAGGCCCGCTACGGCGGCGCCGCCGAGCGGAAGCTTGCACGTCGTGAGGTTCGGGCAACCGTTGCCGAAGAACCAGTTGAAGACCTGCTGGAGGGCCTCTGCGCGCGTCACGAGCGGAGCGCCCGCCGGGGGGTTGACGTTGATGGGAGTGGCGCCGGCACCCGTGTAGTACCAGTAGAAGGTTGAATTCCGCCCCGCGTTCGAGGCGCTGTCGAGAAGCGTTTCCTGAAGGCCTCCGACGTACTTCGCGTAGCTTGCTCCGAGCTTCACCGTGCCCTTGCCCGACACGTCGAACTGCAAGGCGAGACGCGGGCTGAGCGCGCTGTCTTTCGAGGTGATGACGCCGCGGCTGTCCGCCGCGTTGTTCTTGTCGTAGCGAACACCGAGGTTCGCGGACAGGCGGTCGTTGACGCGCCACGCGTCGTTCAGGAACACGGAGTGCGTGAGGGCGTCGGAGCCCTTGCTGAGCGTGTCGATCGGCGTGTAGTAGATGTAGGAAGAGGGGCCGACGACGGGGAAGATGTCCCCACCTTGGATAATGGCCCCCGTGGCGAAGAGGCGGTAGTTGCTGCCCGACTGGTAGTTGTTCGCCTTGCGCGAGCCGGCGAAGTGGTCGTAGCCGAGAACGATGTTGTGCGAGCCGAGGCCGCTCGTCGAAAGGAAATACGTGCCTTTGACGAGGTAGTCCTTGTTGTCGCGGCTCTCCGGGTCGCACACGCCGCAGAACGTCGGCGCGTTGTAGCGCGCGTTTCCACGGGATTGATCGCGCATGAGCGTGCCCTTGATGAGGTCGGTGTAGAGCGAACCGGCGTTTATGAACGTGTACTTGCGCCTCGAGTAGAGCCCCTCGACGAAGAAGTTGCTCGTGATGACGCCGTTGTAGTTTGCCGTGAGGATTTCCTGCGGGTCCTGACGGCCGTTGACGAGGCTGTCGAGGTCCAGGATCGTCCCAAAGGAATTGCCGTTGACCGTTTGCTCCACTTTCAGGTAGTTGACCGCGAACGTCTGGCTCGCGAACGGCGTAATCGTGATTTTGCCCTGGTAGCGCTTGTTGTCGTTAAGCGTCTCGAATGGGATGTTCGTGAAGGACGTCTGACCCGAGCCCGTGACCTTCGCGAGCCGGCCGGAACCGAAGAACCAGACATGGTCCTTCCAGAGCGGCCCGCCGAGCGTCGCCTCGTAAACGGGATTGACCTTCTGGATGCGCGTCTCGCCCGAGGGCGAGATCGCCGTCCACGCGTCGTTCGTGAACGACGTGCGGAAGGAGCCCGAGAACTGGTTGCCGCCCGACTTCGTCACCGTGTTGATGACGCCGCCGGTGAAGCGGCCGAACTCGGCCGAAACCGAGTTGACGGACGTCGTCGTCTCCTGGATCGCGTCCTCGATAAAGAGGTTGTTCGGCGTGCCGCGGATGTTGTCCATGATGACCGCGCCGTCGACCGTGAAAAGGTTGTCGAACGTCTGGCCGCCGGAAACCGTCACGCCGGCCGCGCCGCCGAGGGACGTAACTTGATTAAGCCCCGACGAGAGCCCGACCGACGCGAGGATCGTGCGGCCGACCGGCAGCTTGCTCGTGATTTCCGACGTCAGCGTCGTGGAGGCCTGCGTCGTCGTCGAGACGGTTTCGGCCTTGGCCGAGACCGTCGTCGCGGTGGAAATGCCCGACAGCGCGAGCGCCGCGTCCTGGATGGCGGGCTGGCCGGCCGTGAGCTTGATCGTCTTCGTGACGGCCTGGAAGCCCTGAAGGGCGAACGTAACCGTGTAATCGCCCGGCGGGATGCCGGCGAATGAATAGTCGCCATTCGCGGATGTCGTGGTCGTGCGCACGCCTTGCAGAACGGGCGATTTCAGTGTCACGAGGACGCCGGGCAGGCCGGCATTCTCGTTCTCGACCTGCCCACGCAGGGCGGTCGTCATGGATTGAGCGAGCGCGAGCGAGCCGCAGCAGATCACCAGGATCAGCGCGGCGAACTTTACTCCGAGACTACGGGTCATGATAATTCTCCCCTCCTCTTTGAAACCAAAAGCGCGGATCGTACGTGTGACTAAAGTCAATTTTTCGGGTGCTATCTCGATCATAGCAGGGCCGAATTGTGCCTGCTAAGCACTTAGTATGCCCAGTGACCGGCCCCCTCTTATCTTGGAAACGCTCGCGTTTATGGCGTCGCCGCCCGGAGGGCTGAACTTCAGCGACGAAAAGAAGGACCGCGATCCAAAATCCCGTAGACCCCATAGGCGGAGCCGCTCGTGGAGCGAAGCCCCGGCGGCTCGCCTCCCGAAGGGCGTTTATTATGGCCGGTCGAGGGCGGTACGCCACGCTGCTTCGCCCGACCCAAGAAGGAAGGGAGACTTTTCTCGATGACCTTTCGATACGCCCCTATCGCGCCCGTTCTCGCTCTTCTCCTGGCCGCGGCTCCGTGCCTCGCCGCGCTCGACCAGTACAAGGACTGGGAGAAATCCCCGGAGTCCGTCTATCTCGCGACCGACGACGAGAAGAAGGAATGGAAGAAGATTGTTTCTGACGAGGACGCCGGGAAGTTCGTCGGGCTGTTCTGGGCGCGGCGTCATCCGAACATCGAAACGACGCCCCAGAACGTCTTCCGCGAACAGTTCGAAGCGCGCGTCAAGGTCGCCGACGAGCGCTTCGCGCTCGGCAAGAGGCGGGGCGCGCTCACCGAGCGGGGCAGGGCCCTGATCCTCATCGGGCCGCCGAAAAGCGTCTCCAGCAAGGCGATGCTCGGCAGCGGGCAGGAGTTCGGCAGCGCGGCGGGCACGATGCCGGGCGCGGCGGGCTCTTCCGGCGGCACGACCGTCATGGTCCAGTGGCTTTACGAAAAGACCCAGCTCCCGGTGTGGGTCGACGTTCAGGCGTTGGACCTCAAGTTCGAGGTCGATCAGACGGCGCTCGTCGAGCGTCTCCTCGACACGGGTGCGGCCAGACGCCTCGAGACGAAGGCGGCCCAGGTGGCGCGCGTGAACCCGCAGATCAAGGACGTGCCTGTCTACAAGACGAAGGAGCAGGTCGCCGCCGACCAGAAAATCGCGGCCGACAAGGCCGCCGAGGAGTCCAAGGGACCCGCCCTCTCGGAGGGCGCTCGGGTCGCGCTCGACGGCCTCCCCAGGGAGCCGAACGGATCTCTCGCGCTTCTGCCCGTCTCCTACCGCGACGGGGCTTCGCGCCTCATGCTGCAGCTCTTCGTTCCGGCGGGCGCCCCCGGAGCCTTCGACGGTGCGAAGCTCATCGTCCTCGCGCGCGACAAGGACGGCAAGGATGCCGTTCGCCTCGAGGAAGCGGCGGCCCTCCGCAAGTCGAAGGCCGACTTCTTCACGGACCGCGCCGTTCGAGTCATTCCGGGCGACTACGACGTCGCGGCCGCCCTCGTCGACCCCGCGGGCAAAGTGCTCGCGTCGGCGCGCCGGCCCGTGACGGTGCCTTCCCCCCCGACGGAATTCGCGGCCTCGGCGCTCGTCGTGGCCGTGAACGACTTCCCGGTCGAGGCTCCGAAGCCCGACGATCCGTTCACGTTCTCGGCGCGGCGCTTCGTGGTCAAGGCCGACGGTCGCCTCGAGGCCGCGGACGGCCTCTCCTACGCGGTGCGCCTCTACAACCCGCCGGTCGACCCCGTGACGCGAACCGTCACGCTGAAGCGCACGGTGAAGATCAAGCCCAAGGGGCAGCCGGCGATCGACGTGCCGACCCCCCCCGAGGAACCGGCGAAGGTGCCCGAGCAGAAGGACCAGGGGACGCTCGTGCTCGACATCGCCGGAGCCGTCGTGGACACGAATCTGGGGCAGTACTTAAGGCCCGGGGACTACGAGCTCCGGGTGACGCTGACCGAGCCTACGACCCAGAAGAAGCTCGAACTCGCCACGCCCTTCACCGTCGTGGGGCCCGCGAAGGCGGAGGCGCCCGCGAAGCCCGCTGGCGCCGCGAAGAAGTAGGGTTACTCGACGCGCACGGAAACCGAGCCGACGCCGATCCGGTTCGTGGCGACGTCCCGCACGGTCGCCACGAACCGCATGTTACCCGTGCGCGACTTGAATTCACCCCGGTAGACGAAGGGCTCCCCGGCCGACTTCGCGAGGACCTCCGGGCTGATGACGATCTCGCGCATGTCGGTCACGGGGTCGGAGCGGGAGCCGTTGTCCTCGACGGCCGCGAGGATCAGCTCGACGACGGCTTTCTTCTTCCCGTTCTCGTCGAGGAACGTGAGGGACGAGAGAGGTACGACGACGGCGAAGGGCACGATGCGGCGGCCGAGGCCGCCCCCCTTTCCCGGAGCCTCCGTCCGAAGCGTCACGGGGAAGTCGCCTCCGGCGTCGGGCGTGATGAGGCTCATCTCCATGCGGTCGCGCGCCGCGTCCACGGCCGTGAACGGCAGATAGCCGCGCCGTGTCCGGACCGTCACTCCGGAGCGCGACGTCGACACCTTGACCTCGTGGCGCGGTTTCTTCGCGTCGAGCGACGCGAGCGTCACGCCGACGGCGTAATAGCTGGCCGACTCGCGGTAGATCTGGTCGAGCGCCGGACCGAAGCCGTTCCGGTTTTCGACGAGGACACCGCCCGTCTCGCCGGCGAAACCCGCGAGCAGCTCGCGGCGGTTCGCGTTCGCGAGGAAGGGATCGATCGCGGGCGGGTCGGACTCGCCGGCATCCACGTCCGTCGCGAGGCCCCGCGCGTCGAGCGCGTGGATCGTGATGCCCGCGCGGTTCGCGGCGTCCAGCACGGACCGGTAGGGATCCTGGATGCTGTAGTCGAACTGGTTCAGGGCCGTCCCGCCGAGCGCCTGCGCGAGGCTTTGCCCCGGGCGCAGCTCCATGCCGTGGGATACGTAAAGGAGGACGCGCTTCCCCGCGCGCGCGCCCAGCGCCTCGACCGCGCGGCGGAATTCACCCAGAGCGCCCTTGTCCCGCGCCCAGGCCTGGGCGCCCCAGTTCCGGACGAGGGAGTCGCGGGCGTTCTGGCCGCGCGTGGAGAAGGCCGAGTACCTTCGCGCCTCCTGAATGGTCCGGCGGTATTCGATGTCCCAATGGAGACCCCGCGGCGGCGTCTTTTCGAGCCGCGCAAGACCGTCGAGAAGATCCTCTTTCGAGCTCGTGAACGGCACGAAGACGTGCGTCGAGACGTTGTAAGAGAGGATGGCCATCGCGTCGGACGGAGAGAGTCGGGTCACGAGGTCCCGCAGCCCCTCGACGACGCGTTTCCTCTCGAACGGGAGGAGATGCTCGTCGTCGAAGAACACGAGGAACTGACGGGGAAGGAATCGCTCCGCACCCGCCGCGGCCGTCTGGAGGATCAGGTCCGGTGACGCCGTCGCGAGGTCGGGCCCGTGAAGCTGCCCGGCTTCCACCCGCGCGAAGTAGTCGAGCGCGACCGGCTTGCCGTCCACGGCCACGGAAATCTCGGCGCGCGTGAGGTCCGTCACGGGCCGGCCGTCCTTCGCGGTCGCCACGACGTCGAGGTCCATCGCGGTGACGTCGACGGCCGCGCGGAGGCCCGTACGAACGGGCGAATACTCGGCCGCTCCGGCGGACCCTGCGCCCGCGGCGGCGAAGACGAGCACGGCAAACGCGAGGCGCGGAAGGCGGGAGACATTCATGGGTGACCTCGGCGAAAGAAGAAAGAAGGTGGTCAGAGTTGCAGGATCTCGCGCAGCATGGCCGCATCCCGGGAAATGGCCTCGCAGCGTTCCGGGCGCGCCGTCAGGGCGACAACCTGCTCGGTCAGACGCGGGTCGTCGCTCGACCACTCTTGTCCGATCTGTTCGGAGGGAGCGGACTGCTTGGCGAGAAAGATCAGCCGTTCGCCGACCGGGCTTCTCGTCGTGACACGCCCGCTCGAGCCGAGGACGTCCTCGACCGCCTGCGGGAGATTCAACTTCCGGGCCAGGACGCGGCCCGCGGCGGACCGGAAGCGCGAGAGGGCCGCCGCGCGTATCGGCCCGGGCGGAAAGGCCACCGAGATCAACAGCTTGAGGAGCTCGTAGCTGCCGAGAGGCTCGAGGAGCCCGAGAGTGTAAGCGTCCTCCCGCTCGAGGCCGTGCTCCTCGGCGAGATGTGAGCTGGCCACCGCGGAGGACAGAGCCGAGCGTCTGACGACGCGCTCCATCTTCTCTTCCGACGGCACCTTGGGGGACCCCGCGTCCGCGAGGAGCCCGCAGAAGCGGCGGATGGCAGGCGAGCCCACCGCCCGGACGGCTTCCCGGGCCGTCCCGATCAGCTCGGCCGGATCCGTGCGCAGCGAGTTCGCGAGGTAGAGAAGGTCGATGGTGAGAAATGGGTCGAGGGCGGCGACCTGGACGAGGCGCTCGGGATCGCCCCCCTCGTCGAGGGCCGTCCGCAGCATCGTGGCCGTGTCGTCGTAGATCGGGAAGAGCCGCGCGGGCTCGCGCAGCCGCTTGTGCACACGGTTCGCGAACGAGGTGAAGCCCTGAAACGCCTCGCGAAGCGCGGCGGGCGCGGGCGTTTCGCCGGGAAGGCTCTCGAGAATCGTCCAGAACAGGGAGGCGAGCGCGTCCGGCTTGAACTCCTTTTCCCAGCGCGCGCCGGTCTCGTCGGCACCGGTGGCCGTGCCGAGGTTCACGCGCGAGTCGTCCACGGCTTTCGCGCCATGGAATGCGAGAACCTGCCCGCGGAGCGACAGGTGGATCCGGATCAGGTCCTCGATCTTGAAGAGCGGGTCGAATTCGAACGAGGCGCCCGCCCAGTGGAACAGGTCGAGGAGGATCTTCATCGCGAGACCCTCGACGGCCTCGGCGAGCTTCTCGCGGGGGAGGAGGTTGCGCTCGAGAATGAGGCGCGTCAGGTTCTTGCCGGTCGCGAAGCTCTCGGCGAGAAGCTCGTACACCGCGGCCTCGGACAGAACTCTGCGGCGCGTCAGGTAGACGCCGAGCCGCTCGTTCGGCAGGGACGAGGAGACGAAGACGATCGCGCCGCCCTTGAGGTCGATCGTGCGCAGAACCTCTCCCCGCCAGACCGTCACGCGGCCGGAGAGCGCGTTGATCTCCAGCCACTGAAGGAGGTCGGCGAGGGAGAACGTGTCGAGGTTCCCGCTGAGCGTCCGTGCCACGGCCGTGAAGAGTTTGACACGAAGCCGTCCCGGCGCGGATTCCGCCCCTCCCACGACGCACTTTCAATCCTCGACGCGTCGAGGCTAGCATCGGGCGCATGAGCGATTCCACGCCGTCCACCCCGTCCGGCCTGCCCCTCCGGACGGTTTACGGTCCGGCCGACGTCCCGTCCGGCTGGGCGCCTTCTCCTCCGGGTGCCGCCCCTTTCA
>JARXKK010000024.1 GCA_030278895.1 Acidobacteriota bacterium | reverse complement strand
TCTCCGTCAAACCGGGGCAGGCGCTCTATCTCTCGCCGAACGACCGCGTCCGGGTATGGTGAGGGAGGCATGAGGGAGCCATGAGCGAACCCTTCAACGATCAGGAGTCCGCGTCCCTCTATCTGGCGTGGCGGCTGGGGAGGCCTCTCGAATGCCCCGCGTGCTCGGGAGTCGTTTCCTCTTCCGAAGAGGCGAAACCCGGCTGGTCCCGATCGCGCCGCTTCACGTGCGAGAGCTGCGGCAGGGACGGAGCGCACCTCGTGCCCGACGACGCGTCGGGCCCCCTCGGGTAAGAGCCGGGCGCTCCCTGAGAGAAACGTGGAACCGAGCGGCTACAATGAGTTGCCGTGTCGCCCCTCGGTCCTCGCACACTCCGGATCGCTGTCGTCGACGACGACGAAGGGGTGCGCGAGCTGATGCGCACAACTCTGGACCGCGTGGGCGCGACGGTCGATATATACCCCGGCTCCCAGGTCTTCCTCGACCGGGCCATCTTCACCGACTACGACCTCATCTTCTGCGACCTCATGCTCCCGGGCCTTTCGGGCATCGACCTCCTCCTCGAAGTGCGGGGCAAGGCTCCGAACGTTCCCTTCATCATCATCTCGGGCCAGGCCGCCGTTTCGGACGCCATCGAGGCGATGAAGGCCGGCGCGACCGACTTCCTCGTCAAGCCGTTCAGGATCCAGAGCCTTCTCGACGTCGTCAAGCGCCTCACTCTCGACGTCGCCCCCCGGACGGCGTCCGGCATCTGGAAACGCGAAAAGGCGCAGAACTTCGCGATCGGCAACTCCACCGCATGGAAGAGCGTGCTCGAAAAGGCGAAGCGGGTCGCGGAGCTTTCGTCCACGGTCCTGATCCGCGGGGAGACGGGCACGGGAAAGGAGGTCGTCGCGAAGTACATCGCGTCGTTCGGCCCGCGAGCCGGCAAGCCGTTCGTCACCCTCAATTGCGCCGCGATTCCGGACGACCTCATCGAGAGCGAGCTCTTCGGCCACGTGCGCGGAGCCTTCAGCGGTGCCACGAACGCGCGGCGCGGTCTTTTCGAGGAGGCCGAGGGCGGAACGCTTCTTCTCGACGAGATCGGCTCGATGCCGATGGCCGCCCAGGCCAAGGTCCTCCGCGCCCTCGAGGAATTCCAGATTCGCCGCGTCGGAGACAACCGAAATGTCGCCGTGGACGTTCGGATCCTCGCCGCGACGAACCTCGACATCGAGACGGCCGTCCGGGGGCAGACCTTCCGCGACGATCTCTATTACCGGCTTGCCGTCGTCACGCTCCTCGTGCCGGCTCTCCGGGACCGCGGAGAGGACAAGCTCCTCCTCGCCGATCACTTCCTGAGGATGTTCTCGAAGCCGTCCCAGTACCCCCGGCGGCTCTCCGCCGACGCGCGGGACCTCATCCTCCACGATCCGTTCCCCGGCAACATCCGCGAGCTGAAGCACGCGATCGAGCAGGCGTGCGCACTTTCGGCGCGTGACGAGCTCGTGGCCGACGACTTTCCTCTCCTTCTCGCCCGCGCCGACGCGGCCGGCGAGCCCGACGTCGATGCCGGCGGCGACGGTGTCCGCACCGTAACGCCCGAGCGCCTCCAGGAGGCCCTCGTCCGGACGGGCGGCAACCGTGTGGAAGCGGCGCGTCAGCTTCGCATCAGCCGCTCGACGCTCTACCGGCTGCTCCGGAAGGGTCACCCGGAGGCACCGCCGTGATCACTCGAAATAGCCGTTCACGTCGACGATGAACTGAACGGCCCCGGGCGCGCCATTGGAAATTCCCAGCGTGCCGCTCCCGTCTCCCGCGATCTTGATGATCGCGTTGTTCGCCCGTGTCTGTCCCGCCCGAAACGAAACCGTGCTCGCCACGGGCACAGGCTCGTCTCCGGGGTAGAGGACGAGGGAACCGGCGGCCGTCGGCTGCGTGACGGTCACGTTGACGGACACGGCCGCCGCCGTCGCCGGGATTCCGCATCGCCCTCCGAGCGGGAAGACGCGCGAGACGCCGGCGGCGAGGGCGGGCGCGGCCGCGTCCGGACCGCTGGTGTTGCGGCTGTCGAAGGCGCGGCAGGCGCTGAGCGGGTAAAAGGACGTGGCGCTCTGCCCGGACGGCGACACGCCCAGCGCCGCCGCCGAACTCACCGCTCCGCCGAGCGCGTTCGTCGCCACGGCGCGGTACTGCCTTGCGTTCATTCCGAGAGTCACGCTGGCGAGCGCGAGCACGGGCGTCCGCGCGCCCGCATATGGGGCGCCGTCGGCCAGGTTCGTCCACGTCGAGCCCGCATTGGTCGAGACCTGCCACTGATACACGGGGGCCGGCGCTCCCGTCGCCACGACCGCGAACTGGACGCTCTGTCCGGCCGTCGCCGCCCGGCTCGACGGCTGCGACACGATCGAGACCGGCCGTTGGGACGCGCTGCTCATGCGGGCCACATCGAAGAGAAACGTCTGGTTGCCGTGCACGCTTCCGTACCCGATCACGCGCACGTCGGTGTACGTGACTCCGGTCGCGTCGACGTAAGTTACATCGACGATGCCCGGGTCGGTGTCGAGTGACGCCGTCTCGGGGTGCGGCTGACTTGCCCAGGAAGGCGCCGCCTGGAACACGCCGTTCACCACAGGCACGGGAGGCTCGGCCGGGTGGCTCCTGTGGTTCAGAGAGATGGTCCCGCCGTTCGCGCCGACGATCCCGCCGAAAATTCCCTTCGTATTGCGAATGGCCGCGCCGATGACCCGATAGGAATCGCTCGTGACGGTCGTCCCCGACGTCAACTGGACGTTCAACCGGTAAAGGTCGAAGGGAACGAGGTTCGTGGCGTACCGGGAAGAATCGCCGCCCGGCCAGGGAAGATTCGTGGATTGCGTCGTGAGGTTCACGCTTTCGTTGCCGAATCCGTAGTACACGGGCGGGTTTTCCGTAGGCGAGATCGTCAGCGCCGTCTGCCAGACGACGGAACCGCTGCTCGCGCGGAAGGTGGCCGTCCCGGACGAGCCGTTGAGGCGGTAGTAGTCGTACCCGCCGGCCGGGTTCGGGGCGGACCAGTCCGAACCGTTGGGGAACGTCTCGTAAAAGAAGATGCGGTTGAAGATGAAGTAGTCCGCGGGCGCGGGATAGTGCTGGGTCGAAAGCCAGACCTTCTTGCCCGGGTGGTCGGCGCAGTCGAAGACATTCTGCTGGTCGATCCACTGCAACGCGGGTCGCCCCTCGATCGTCGGTGCAACCGTACGGATGATGTCCGTGACGAGGTCGCGCGACGGGGTGAGGTGAGGGTCCGTGCTGAGGCGGCGGAAATACTCGGCGTTGAACGCCCGATGGAAGCCCGGATGCTCCCTTTCAACCTTGGCGATCGCGGCGGAGGCCATCTCGTATCGGGTCCAGTAAAGAAGCATTCCGCCGGAATCGCTCCAGAAGTCGCGCGTCCGGAGCTCGGGGACGTTCTGGAAGTCGTAGTCCCACTCGTTGCTGGACTGGTAGACCTGCTGCGTGAGCCCGAACGACGGATATCGGCGCGCGAACTCGGTCATCGCCTCGTAGGACACGGCCTGGGCGAAGCCCTCTTCGAACCCGCTCAGCGTCGGATCGAACTGCCACCTCGAATCGCTGCTCAGGATCTGGTCGCGCCGGAAGGCATGCACGAGCTCGTGGGTGAGCAGCTGGTACGTAATGTTGTCGCCGGCATGGATTTCGTCGGTGGAAGGAAAGAAGACGGCCGACGCCGTGTATCTCAGGTCGCGGAGGAGGCTGACCGTGTAGTTCGTGGCCGGTGGCCCGTAAAGGTCGTGGAGAACGGGGAGCATCTGATCCATGAAGGCGCTGAGCGCAGCGGCCTTCTCGGCCGGCCAGCTCGCCGTCGGGGTGCCGTCGGCGGCGAGCCCGGCAGAAGCGATCGTGTAGGAAATCCGGTTCCCGGTCTCTCCGTAGATCCGGGGCGCTGCCGCCAGAGGAGCGCTGCGCACCACGGAGCTCGACAAGCCGGCACCGTTCGTGGCACGCACGCTGAAGAAGTACGTCGTCCCCTGCGTGAGCGCGAGGTTGATTTTCACTTTCTTCCCGGGGCCGTTCGACTGCCACGCCTTGACGTTGGCTTCGGTTTCCGGCCCCGTTCCCGTTCCCACCGCGAATGCGTAGTCATGGATTCCGGACTCGGCGTCGACGGCGTCGGTCCACGTCGCCTCGACCAGGAACAGGCCCGAGGTACCGGCGACGAGACTGCCGGGAGCGCTCGGCGGCGTCGTGTCGGCGACGAATGCCTGCCGGGAACCTCGCGCCTGGATCAGGGGGGCGCCGGCAAGAGTCGGCTGCGTGATCCAGACTTCTCCGGCCTGCGCGTCGCGGAGCAGGGGGGAGCCGCCCGGGACCACCTGAGCCCGCGCCGTCTGGACGGATCCCGTGGCCAGAACGGCGGTGGCAAGTGCGAGGAGGCGGAAAGAAGTCTTCATGTGCGTGTCTCTTGGCGAGAGTTCCCGCTGCGAGACACGTTGCAACCCGAGGACCGCTGCCAGCCTCGAGAGCGAGCCCGAATACCATTGGAAACACGCTACTTAGTTCGGTCGCCAAACCGGCTCGGTGTGTCAGCACTGTGCCCGGCACGGTGTCAGACACAGGAGAGCAGAGTTTGTCGATCATCGAAGCGTAGGCCGAGACCCCGAGCGGCCGGCGGGGCGGTCATGTCGGAGAATGCAGGGATGGAAGAAGTCCTCGGGCGCTGGAGCGCGACGCGGGCGTCAACATGGCGCTTCTTCGACGAGACGCTGGCGCCAGGCGCGTACGAAGCGCGCCCGATCGCCCTGCGCCATCCGTTCGTCTTCTACGAAGGCCATCTTGCGGCGTTCGGCGTGAACACGCTCCTCAAGGGAGCGCTCGGCCGGCCGGGAATCGACGCGTCGCTCGAGCTCCTGTTCGAGCGCGGCATCGACCCGCCCGCCGAGGGTGGCGCGCAGCCGGAAGGGCGCTGGCCTTCACGCAGGGACGTGTCCGCGTATGTCCGGCGCGCCGACACCGCCGTCGAGGAGGCACTCGCCTCGGAGACGCTCGCGGGCGAGGAGTTTCGGGAGGCCGTCTTCACCGTGCTCGAGCACGAGCCGATGCACCAGGAGACCTTGCGCTACATGCTCCACCGCCTCCCCTATTCGGAAAAGCGCGCCCCTGCGGCGTCGCCGCCTCTCGAGACGTCGGGTCCCACCCGCCGGGAGCCGGTCGTCCGCGTCCCCGCGGGCGTCGCGACGCTCGGCGCGGGCCGCGACGAGATTCCGTTCGGCTGGGACAACGAGTTCCCGAAGAGCTGCCGGTCCGTTCCGGCGTTCACGATCGACGCGGCGCCCGTCACGAACGAGCAGTTTCTCGATTTCGTCGAGGCGGGCGGCTATGCCGATCCCTCCTTCTGGCAGGCCGGCGACGCGGAGTGGCTCTCCGAGAGCGGCGTCACGTGTCCATCCTTCTGGCGGAGAGAAGGCCGCGCCTGGCTCTGGGCCGGGCAGTTCGGCCTCGTTCCGCTGCCCCCGGCGTGGCCCGTCTGGGTGAGCCATGCCGAGGCGTCGGCCTACGCGCGGTGGTGCAAGAGGCGCCTCCCGACGGAAGCCGAGTTCCACCGCGCCGCGTTCGGAACGCCGGAGGGGAGGGAGCGCGCGTTCCCGTGGGGCGACGCGGCGCCCACGGCGGCCCACGGGAACTTCGGCGGCGAGCGCAACGACCCCGTGCCCGCCGGCTCCCGGCCCGAAGGCGCGAGCGCCTGGGGCGTGCACGAGCTCGTCGGGAACGGGTGGGAATGGACGTCCACGCCGTTCGCGGGATTCGGCGGCTTCGCTCCCATGGCCTCGTACCCCCGCTACTCGGCCGACTTCTTCGACGGGCGGCATTTTGTTCTCAAGGGCGCGTCTCCGGCGACGCCCGTCGCGCTCGTCCGCCGAACGCTCCGGAACTGGTTCCAGGCGCGCTACCCATACGTCTACGCGAAATTCCGGTGCGTGCGGCCATGAGCCTCGCCCGGGACGTGAAGGCCGGGTTCGCGGGGAGGCCGCGCTCGCTACCGCCGAAGTACTTCTACGACGCGCTCGGCTCACGCCTCTTCGAAGCGATCGGACAGCTCCCGTGGTACCGGATCACCAAGGCCGAGAAGCGCCTTCTTCGGCGGGCGGCTCCGGCGGTGGCGGGCGCTCTGACGGGGCCGGTCCGCGTCGTCGAGCTGGGCTCGGGCAGCGGCGAGAAGATCGCCCTCGTCATCGAGGCCCTGCGCGCGCGCCGGAAGACCACGGTCGTTCATGTCGTCGACCTCTCGGCCGCGGCGCTCGCGGACTCGCTCCAGCGCCTCGCGAAGATCCCCGGCGCGAAAGCCCGGGGGCACCACGCGACTTACGAGAAGGGTCTCCTCGAAGCAACACACCCGCCGCGCGGACGCGGAGAATGCCTCGTCCTTTTCCTCGGGTCGAACATCGGGAACTTCGATCCGCACGATGCGGAGCGTTTCCTCGCCAGCGTCCGCCGGCGGCTCCGTCCGGGCGACGCGCTCCTCCTCGGGGTCGATCTCGTGAAGCCGGAGCGGACACTCCTCGAGGCCTACGACGATCCGCTCGGCCTGACGGCGGTCTTCAACCGCAACGTCCTCCTCCGCCTGAATCGCGAGCTTGGCGCCGACTTCGATCTCGCGGCCTGGGAACACCGCGCCGTGTGGAACGCGGACCTGCGCCGCGTGGAGATGCACCTCGTGAGCCTCGTGAGGCAGAGGGTCGCGATCCCGCGTGCGGGCGTCGTGGCCGATTTCGCGGCGGGCGAGACGATCTTCACGGAAAGCTCGTACAAGTACGAACTTCCGGACGTGGAGAGCCTCGCCCTCGCGGCCGGTTTTCGCCGCGAGCGTCAGTGGATCGACGGCGACGCCCGGTTCGCCCTTACCCTCTGCCGCGCAATCGACATCTAGCCTAGGGCCGGCGGGAGTCCGGCCCGCTTTTCCGCAGATCGAGAAGCGCGGCCACCTTGTTGTGGCGCTCGACCGGGTGGCGGAGCGGCAGGTCGGCCCGCACGTCGTAGCGGTTCCGGCGTCCCGTGCGTTCGCGGCGCACGTAGCCCGCGGCCTCCAATTCGCCGAGGATGCGCTGCACGGCCCGCTCCGTGATCCCCACGCGGACCGCGAGGTCCCGCATCCTGACGTCCGGCTCCCCGGCGACGCAGAGCAGGACGTGGGCGTGGTTCGTCAGGAACGTCCAGGCCGCCGGCTCCTGGGCGACCGGGCGACCGGGGGATTTTTTCATGGGCCCTCTTGCAACGCGATTTTATGTCATGTTATAAATTACCGGAAATGCGATTCCGGTCTTGAGATACTGGGTCAAACGAGGAGGAGCCATGAGCGTCGTGATCGAACGGGAGCCGGCGGAAGCGAAGGGCGGGGCTGTCGCGGGGGAGCGCGCGGTCCGGACGGTGACGTTGATCCCGGGGGACGGGATCGGTCCCGAGGTGACGGCTGCCGCGCGCCGCGTCCTCGAGGCGACGGGCGTGCGCCTCGACTGGGAGGTCCGGGAGGCGGGCGCATCGGTCTTCCGGCAGGGGCTGTCGTCGGGCGTGCCGGAGGAGACGATCGAGTCGATCCGGAAGACCCGTCTCGTCCTGAAGGGGCCGCTGGAGACGCCCGTCGGCTTCGGTGAGAAGAGCGCGAACGTCACGCTGCGCAAGCTCTTCGAGACGTACGCGAACGTCCGGCCCGTGCGCGAGATGCCCGGCGTCCCGACGCCGTACGCGGGCCGCGGGATCGACCTCATCATCGTGCGCGAGAACGTCGAGGACCTGTATGCCGGCATCGAGCACATGCAGACGCCCGGCGTCGCGCAGTGCCTGAAGCTCATGTCCCGGAAAGGCTGCGAGAAGATCGTCCGGATCGCGTTCGAGCTCGCGGTGGCCGAAGGGCGGACGTCGATCCACTGCGCGACGAAGGCGAACATCATGAAGCTCACGGAGGGGCTCCTGAAGCGCACGTTCGAGGAGATCGCGCCGGAGTACCCGCAGATCCGCGCGGAGCACATCATCGTGGACAACGCGGCCCACCAGCTCGTGCGCTTCCCGGAGGCCTTCGAGATCCTCGTCATGAGCAACATGAACGGGGACATCCTGTCGGATCTCACGTCCGGCCTCGTCGGCGGGCTCGGTTTCGCGCCCTCGGCGAACCTCGGGTCGGAGGTCGCGATCTTCGAGGCCGTGCACGGCTCGGCGCCGAAGTACGCGGGCAAGGACGTGGCGAACCCCACGGCCGTCCTCCTGTCCGCGGTTCTCATGCTGCGCCACCTCGGCGAGATCGAGGCCGCGGCGCGTGTGGAGAACGCCCTGTTCGTGACCCTCGAGAAGGGCATCCATACGCGCGACGTCTCGAAGTCCGACGCCGTCGGCACGCAGAAGTTCGCCGACGCCGTCATCGCGAATTTCGGATGGATCTCGGAGCACTGGCACGCGCGCGACTACCGGCCTCTCCGAATGCCGGTGTCGGCAGCGCACGGGGCAATAGTGCCGGCCGTGCCACGTAAGACGGCCGGCGTGGACGTCTTCGTCGAGACGGACCTCGCGCCGAACGCGCTCGGAGCCTCGCTCGAGGACCTTGCGCTCGAGACGCAGTTTGCCCTGAAGATGGTCTCCAACCGCGGGACGAAGGTCTATCCCATGGGGTCGGCAATGACGGACTGCGTCGACCACTTCCGCTGCCGCTTCTTCCCGCGCCAGCCGGGCGCGGAGGTGCTGGACGGCGCGATCCTCGACCTGCTCTCGCGGATCACCCGTCGGTATCGCTGGATGCACGTCGAGAAGCTCGAGGAGATCGGCGGCAAGCCGGGATGGACGAAGGCCCAAGGGGAGGACTGAGCCGAAAGAAGGACCGGATTTACGTGATCGCGCGCGGTGAAGCGCCCGCGAGTCCCTGTTCTTGGTTGCGCTGGATGGCAATTGCCGCCGAGGAGAGCCTTTCCTAGTTGCTCCGCCGGGTCAGGAGGTGGCCCAGGAGGATGCCGAGGACCAGCGATCCGCCGGCGACGAGCGCCGTGTTGTTGTCGGCGTACTTGCTGACGCGCTCGGCGGCTTCGTCGAGGCGCTTCTTTCCCTTCGCGAGCTTGTCGCCGTACTCGTCGACGATTCCCTGGCCGGCCGACTTGAGGTCGCCCAGGGCCGAGCTCGCATGCTCACCAAGCGTCTTGGCCGCTTCGCCAGCGCGATCGGCGAGCCCCGAAGCGTCGTTCTTGAACTCGGACTTGATTTCTGAGCCCAGTTTCTGGGCGGCTCCGACGACCGGAGACTTTCCGAACTGCGATGTGGGTGAATAAGTTTCCATGACTATGTCCTCCGTCCTGCCTCTCGCAACCTCGATGCCATCCCCGGAGCATGATTTTAGGGTGCACCAACCGGCGATGGTCTGGTATCGATCTTGCGGTGGACGACCTGGAGGTACTTATGACCGAATCCGTTCTTGAAAAAACGAAAAAGATGGAGCGTGCTGCTGGAGCGAATCCCGATCCAATCACCGGCGAGCCGGGCTCGCATCCTGTGGGCACCGGCGCGGGATCGGCCGGAGGAGCGGCCGCAGGGGCCGCGGTCGGCGCCGTCGTGGGCGGTCCGATCGGCGCTCTCGTCGGGGGAGTGGCGGGCGCTGTCCTCGGTGGCGGTGCCGGTCACGCGGCTGCTGAAGCCGCCAATCCGACCGTCGAGAAGCAGTACTGGGAGAGCGTCTACAAGACGCGTCCCTATTACAAGTCCGGCAATTCCTTTGATTACTACGAGCCTGCCTATCGATATGGCTGGGAGAACGCCGCCCGGCCGGAATTCACGAACAAGAGCTTCGACGAAACGGAGCCGCTTCTGCGTGACCAGTGGGCGTCCCAGGGAGATTCCTCGAAGCGCGCGGCCTGGGCCGAATCCAAAGAATCAGTAAAAGACGCCTGGAACCGCGTGCGCGCGACCGCGCACAAGTCCTGACATCGAGGAATAGGAGAAAGATGCCCGGGCCAGGAGGCCCGGGCATTGCTTTTGGTTCTGCCGATCGTGCTCAGCTCGGAGTTGGCGGTTTCTCTTCGCGCTCCCAGTGACGGTGAGCGGCGATCGCCGCTATGAAGGCTTCGGCAACGCTTTTCGTCTTCGGGATCTCTCCCACGACGATGCCGGCCGCGGGTGCGGCAGCCTGCGCCTTCGAGGCCGCGAGCGCGCCCGCGGCGGAGAGAAGCTGCATGCCCTCGCCCGTGGCGGCGATCGCTTTCGCATGTCCGTAGGCTTCCTTCACAAAGCGCACCGCGCGTGGCTCGGCGAGGAGGGCTGCGACGCTCGCTTTGCCGCCGGGAACGCACACCGCGTCGAACAGGACGGAGCCCGTGTTCAGGAGGCTCGCGTCGATCTTGATGTCTTTTCCGGTATCGGTCTTGAGGAACCCGACGCGGGTACTCACGACAGCAGGGGTCGCACCCGCGGCCTTCAAGGCCTCGGTCATTGCGGCGAGCGAGCTCCCGCTCACCCCGTCCGCGGCGAGCACCGCGACCTTCCTTGTCTGAATGCCCTTGAGGGGCTTGTTCGCCATGCTCAGGGCGGGCGAAAGAAGGATCTTCTTCCTGACCGGCTCCGGCTGGAAGGCTGCCGCGTCGCCGTCGGCTGGCACGCTGAGATTCAACGGGCCGTTCTGCGCCTTCGGCACGGCAATTCCCAGCCCCTCGGCCACGCGGCCCGCGAGGCCGCCATCCACCTGAGCCAGCACCCTCACCATGCGCTCTCGGATCTCCGGACGTTCGACTTTGGAGAGCTCGAAGCGCAGCGCCTGAATGAGGTGCTCCTTTTCGACGTCGGACTGGCTCTTGAAGAAGAGAGCGGCCTGGCTGAAATGGTCGAAGAAACTCTTGCTCCGGCCGCGGACCTTGTGAGCGTCGATTTTCTCCGCGTGGCTCACGAAGCCGCCGTCCGCGCGGCCGGCCTGAAACGGACAACCTCCGCCGACCGAGTTCGGCTGGTAGCTCGCCGTTCCCCGGTTGATTTCCTGCCGCATGTGCCCGTCCCTCTGGTTGTTATGGACCGGGGCCACGGACCGGTTGATGGGGATCTCGTGAAAATTCGGGCCGCCGAGGCGCGACAGCTGCGTATCGGTGTAGGAAAAAAGCCTTCCCTGAAGCAGCGGGTCGTTCGAAAAGTCGATTCCCGATACGAGGTGGCCGGGATGGAACGCCACCTGTTCCGTCTCGGCGAAAAAATTGTCGGGATTGCGGTTCAGAGTCAGCTTGCCGACCCGCTTGACGGGCACGACCTCTTCCGGAATGAGCTTCGTCGGGTCGAGAAGGTCGAACGCGAACTTGTGCTCGTCTTTCTCCGGGACGATCTGCACGCCGAGTTCCCACTCCGGGAACGCGCCACTGTCGATCGCCTCCCAGAGGTCTCGGCGGTGGTAGTCCGGGTCAAGCCCCGAGATCTTCTGTGCTTCATCCCACAGAATGGAGTGAACGCCGAGAAGCGGTTTCCAATGGAATTTTACGAAAGAGCTTTCTCCGGCTTCGTTCACGAGCCGGAACGTATGAACCCCGAACCCTTCCATCATGCGGAAGCTACGAGGGATCGCGCGGTCCGACATGACCCACATGATCATGTGGGCGGATTCCGGCATCAGGGAGATAAAGTCCCAGAACGTGTCATGGGCCGAAGCGGCCTGGGGAATCTCGCGGTCCGGCTCCGGCTTGACGGCGTGAACGAGATCCGGAAACTTCAAGGCATCCTGGATGAAGAAGACCGGCATGTTGTTCCCGACCAGATCGAAGTTGCCCTCGGAAGTGTAGAACTTTACAGCGAAGCCCCGCACGTCGCGGGCGAGGTCCGACGATCCGCGCGACCCCGCGACGGTCGAGAATCGCACGAAGACGGGAGTGCGCGCGGCCGGGTCGTTGAGGAAAGCGGCGCGGGTGTAGCGGGCCATGGATTCGTAGACCTGGAAGACTCCATGCGCCGCGCTGCCGCGAGCGTGGACGATGCGTTCCGGAATTCGCTCGTGGTCGAAATGCGTAATCTTTTCGCGAAGGTGGAAGTCTTCCAGGAGGGAAGGCCCCCGCTCTCCCGCTTTGAGAGAATTCTGGTCGTCATTGATGCGGAGGCCTTGATTCGTCGTGAGGAACTGGCCCTCCGCATCCTTCGTGTTGCGTGCGAGGTCGCGATCTTTAGGCGAAGACCGAACCGCCTTTGGAGCACCCAGGGCACGCTCGAGCCCCTTCTTATCGGACTTTGTCGCAGCTTTCTTCCCTGTTCTCATCGTCTTCCTTTCGGTTCCTTTCGGCTCGCGTTGTAATAATTGCGGGCGCTGCCTCCTTCCGCATTCTTCGTGCCATTCCTTGTTCCATCGCAACGACCCTTCGGCGAGAGCAGCGATGCCGAGTTCGCGGCATCAATCTTGCGTTTTCGGGCAAGGGGCGCACACACGGGAACCCATGTCCGAGATGACGCGAAGGCAGCGGCGTCCGTCTGTCCGTCTACCGGCTCAGGGGTGTTCCGAGAGTCGCCGGGAGGAACGAAGAGGAACAAAGTGGTGGAGCTGAACGGGATCGAACCGTCGACCTCTTGAATGCCATTCAAGCGCTCTCCCAACTGAGCTACAGCCCCACGCCGTGCGGAGAGGCGGGAAAGGTAACACCGGGGCGACCGCGAGGTCAAACGGCGGGTTCGAGAGATAGGATCGTCCTCAGGAGACACCCATGCGCTGGAATCGAGATGAAGAAATCAGCCCCGACATCGAGGATCGCCGCGGAGAGGGCGGAGGCGGCGGAGGCTTCGGGTTCGGAGGCGGCGGGATGCGCCTGGGCTGCGGCGGAATCATCGTCGTCGGAATACTGAGCCTCATCTTCAAGCAGAACTTCTTCGCGCTGTTCGACTCGGGCTCATCCCCGCAAGCCGGCCTTCCTCCGGCCGCGGACGTGACCCGCTCGGGGCCGCCCGTGGCCCAGTCCGCCCAGGACCAGGAGCGTGTGAAGTTCGTCTCGTTCGTCGTCAACGACGTCCAGAAGACTTGGGACGCGGAATTTCCAAAGCTGGGCGGAACGTACCAGCACGCGAAGCTCGACCTCTACCGCGGCGCAATTCGATCGGGTTGCGGATTCGCCGAGTCCGCGGCGGGACCGTTCTATTGCCCCGAGGACCGCAAGGTCTATCTCGACCTCGGGTTCTTCGATGAGCTGCGGTCGCGCTTCGGGGCGCCTGGAGAATTCGCGGAAGCGTACGTGATCGCTCACGAATTCGGGCATCACGTCCAGACGCTGCTCGGCATCGACGAGAAGATGCGGCGCGCCCAGGCCGAGCGTCCCTCCCAGAAAAACGAGCTCTCCGTGCGGCTCGAGCTGCAGGCCGACTGCCTCGCCGGCGTCTGGGGACACGCGACCAGCGCACGCAACGTCCTCGAGAAGGGCGACGTGGAGGCGGGCCTCGCGGCCGCGGCAGCGGTGGGCGACGACCGGCTCCAGAAGGCCGCCACCGGGCGCGTGAGGCCCGAGACGTGGACGCACGGCTCCTCGAAATCGCGTCAGGAATGGTTCATGAGGGGGCTCCAGACGGGCCAGGTCGGGGCCTGCGACACGTTCGCGCAGGCGCGCTGACACCGTCTCCCGAGGGGAACGCGTAAACCCGGCAAGGCTCTTGCACGTCCTCACCGAGGAGGTGCTCAGTTGAAAAGGACTCCCGTTCTTGTAGCCACGCTGTTTCTCGCGGGATTTCTCGCGGGTTGCTCCAGCATCGAAACGAAGGTCGACTACGACCGTAATGCGAGCTTTTCCTCCTACAAGACGTTTGCATTCAAGGACGTGCGCTCGCCCGACAGCCCCATCTCGATGCGGCGGGTCCAGGGCGCCATCGACAGGACGCTGACGTCGCGAGGCTTCGCGAGGGCGGAGGGTACACCCGACCTCTGGGTGGTTCTCCACACCCGAACGCGCCGCCAGACGCAGGTCACGACCTACAACTCCGGCTGGGGCTGGGGCTGGGGCTGGCGCGGGGGGTACTGGAACAGCGCCCGCGTGGAGCAGATCCCCATCGGCACGCTGATGGTCGACCTGATCGACACGAAGGCCAAGGAGCTCGTCTGGCGTGGGAGCGCGTCGCGCATACTGGAAAGCGACGAGACTCCGAAGGACCGCGATGAGAATGTCCAGGAAGCCGTGAACAAGCTGTTCGACGGCTTCCCTCCGAAATCCTGAGACGCCAGAAAAAAGATCTAAAAAGCCGTGGCGAGCCCGGCCGTGAAACGGCGGCCGGGCGCCGGGAATCCGCTCGATTCGGCGTAGTCGCGACCGAGGAGATTCGTCAAGCGGACGAACGGCGCGAGTGAAAGAGCAATCGGAGGCAACGTCACGGCCGCGTCGACCCTCAAGTAGGACGGATTTTCGACCAGCCTCCTGAAATCCACGGCGTCCCGGTCGGGGCGGGCGCCCACCCACATTCCGGTCAGGCTGAACGCCCCGCCGGCGACGAAGTTCGTCGCGTACGTCACGGAGGCGCGGTGGCGCGGGCGGCGCAGGAGAAAGGTTCCCGCGTCGAGATCCTTCGCGTCGAGATACGTGTAGGACGCCCGCAGGATCGACCGAGCCCCGACGGGCGTCCGAAGCGCCAGCTCGACGCCGCGCGTCCGCGCGCGCCCGATGTTCTGGTCCATGAACGTCGCGGACGCGTCGTAGTCG
Source organism: Acidobacteriota bacterium (assembly GCA_030278895.1). Classification (GTDB taxonomy): domain Bacteria; phylum Acidobacteriota; class Thermoanaerobaculia; order UBA5066; family UBA5066; genus Fen-183. The sequence goes on along the minus strand of JARXKK010000024.1, from coordinate 18,850 downwards.
ATGAGGTCGCGGATTTCGTTCCAGAATCCCGTTGCCTCGAGGACGACGCCCCTTGCGAACGTTCTTTCGACGCCCGCCTCGTACCCGTTCGATTTCTCGGGCCGAAGCGCCGCGTTTCCCGAATAGGGGTAATAAAGCTCGCCGGTGGACGGGGCGCGGAAGGCCGTGCCGGCCGCCGCGCGCAGCTTCAGCGCCGGCGTCACGCGCCAGGCCGCCGTAATTCGTGGTGACGAGTGACTGCCGTAGGTGCTTGCATCGTCCCAGCGGACGCCGGCGGTCACCACGAGCCGCTCGCCGAGGAGCGCGACGCGGTCCTCGCCGAAGAGCGCGAAGGTCCGGGTCGAGGCGTCGTCGAGCGCGACCCCGAAATTGCTCTCGTTCGAGACGAGCGTCCGCTCGTAGTCGGCGCCCACCGCGAGGCGGTGCACGCCCCACGTGCCCGACGCGGTGACGCGGCCCCCCGCGCGGCGCGCGTCCGTCGTGGACCACGTGAAGAACGGGTCGGCGGGGTCGGCGTACCCGGGCCTGTCGCGGACGTAGCGGATCGAGGCGGAGAGAGAGAGATTCTTTGAAAGTAAGAAAGAAAGAGGGAGCTCGACGGCGGTCGTGTCACTCGTCGTGGACCGCTGGGGCGTGGGCGTGGCGCCGTCCGTGGGGATGCCGGTCCGTCCCGTCTCGCGGCGGACGACGACGCCCGCCGTGGCGCCCTCGCCGAGCCGTGCCGTCAGCGCGCCCGAGAGCGAGCTGCCTGAGAAGAATTCATTGAATTGATCCCCGGAAGAAAGAGTCCTTCGAAAAGCGAATGTCCCCGACAAATCACCTTCTAAGAATCCCAATTCTCCGAGTCCCTCTTTCCCTCCCGCATTTCCGAGAGCAAAGCTCGCGTGTCCGCTCACTCCCGCGTCCGCCGCCCGGCGCGTGAAGATGCGCACGACGCCCCCGATCGCGTCCGAGCCATAAAGCGCCGAGAACGGCCCGCGCACGACCTCGACTCGCTCGACGTTCGCGGTGGACAGCCCGGACAAGTCGGTGCCGCCGAAGTAGGGACTGTTCAGCGCGACACCGTCCACGAGAACGAGCGTCTGCGTGGAGCTCGTCCCCCGGAGAAACAGCGACGCCACCGTGCCCGGCCCGCCCGACTGCACGACGTCGAGACCCGGAACGGTCCGGAGAAGGTCCAGGACCGTCGTGGCCCGGGACGCGACGATCTCCTGGGCGTCGATCACCGTCGCCGCGGCTCCCAGCGAGACGGCGGGTTCGGGCTCGGCCGCCGCCGAGACGACGACGTCGGCGGCTAGCTTCGAGGCCCCCGGCGTCGCGGACGACTGAGCGAGGAGGTCCGGGCAGAGAGCAAGGGGAAGGACGAGGAAGGCACACGAAGACCGGGCGAACACGAAACGAGAAACCATGGAACACCTCCGTTCCGTTGGCTTCACCCTCCCATCGAAAAGGAGCGGCGCGCCCGCCCGGGGACGGAGGCAGCCGCGACTTCCCGAGCCCCGGAGAAGGCGTTGCGAAAGCGATGTTCTCGAGCAGGTCTCCTGGCTCCCGGATCGTCCGCGCACGGCCCCTTCCCGGAGGCGCGACCGGCCCGAAGCCGATCTCTCGCCGCCAGTGGGATCTCGCCGAGCGCGTCCCCGGTCACAGTGGCGGGGGCCGCGCGGGAATCTCACCCGCTTCCCTCTTTCACCCCCCGGAGGTCGAGGGGACTCGAGGACGATTTGAAAGAACGCCGAGAACGGAAGCTACCACGCCGCGCGCGGCGCGGTCGAGAGGATCTCAGGCTGACGGCGTGTCGATGACTTCGCGGATCTTCGCCGTGAGGGCACGTTCGGTGAAGGGCTTGGGGAGGAAACCGGCCGCCCCACTCTCGTCCACGCTCGTCACGACGTCGGCGGCGTAGCCCGACATGAAGACGACCTTGATTGCCGGGCGGAGCGCCAGGACGCAGGACGCCAGCTCCCGTCCGTTCATCCCCGGCATGACGAGGTCGGTCAAGAGGACGTGAATGACCCGCGGTTCGCGGGCGAGGACATCGAGCGCGGCTTCCCCGCTTTCAGCGACGACGACGGTGTAGCCGTGCCGTTCGAGGATCACCCTCGCGATGGCCCGGACGGCGGGCTCGTCCTCGACGAGAAGCACGGTCTCCGTCCCGTGGCGGGGCGAGACAGACGACCGGATCCCCGACGTCGTCATGTGCTCGGCGCACCGGGGCAGGTAGATCCGGAACCTCGTCCCCGCGCCCGGCGCGGTTTCCACCCTCACGTACCCGCCGGTCTGTCGGACGATGCCGTAGACGGTCGCGAGGCCGAGGCCCGTCCCCTTCCCTTTCTCCTTGGTCGTGAAGAAGGGCTCGAAAATGTGGTCGAGCGTCTCTGCGTCGATCCCGCTCCCGGTGTCCGCGATCGAGAGGACAACGTACGGTCCGGGCGGGATCATGTCTTGCGCCGCCGCGACCGGCGAAGGGAGATCGGCGTCGGCCAACTCGATCGTCAGGCGGCCGCCACCGGGCATCGCGTCCCGCGCGTTCACGGCGAGGTTGAGGACGACCTGCTCGACCTGTCCCGCGTCCGCCTTCACGCGGCCGAGAGCCGCAGGCGTCACGATCACGACCTCCACGTCCTCGCCGATCAGGCGCTTGAGCATCTTGTTCATGTTGGCGACGATCGCGCCGAGGTCGAGGACGCGCATCTCGAGGACCTGCTTGCGGCTGAAGGCGAGGAGCTGCCGCGTCAGCGCCGCGGCGCGTTCGGCCGCCTTCACGATCTCGGCGACGCTCTCGCGCTCCTGTGAGTCGCCGGCGAGGGACGCCGTCAGCAGCTCGCCGTAGCCCTGGATCACCGTGAGGAGGTTGTTGAAGTCGTGCGCGACCCCGCCCGCCAACCGGCCCACCGCCTCCATCTTCTGCGCTTGCTGAAGCTGCACCTCGAGCTGCAGACGGTCCGAGATGTCCCGCGCGTTGATGACGAGGCCGGTCATCCCCGTCTCGGCGGGAAGGTTGTTTCCGATGGCCGAAAGGGTCCGCGTGGAGCCATCCTTGTGGCGGAAACGGACGACGATCGTCTCGTGGATTCCCTCGACGACGGCCTGACGGAGCCTGACCGCCGCCTTCTCTCGGTCCTCTTCGTGGATGAACTCGAAGATGGAACGGCCGACCAGTTCCTTCGATTTGTACCCGAGGATGCGCTCGACGGACGGACTCACGTAGCGCAGACCGCCATCGGGATCCAGCACGGCCGTCAAATCGAAGCCGCTTTCAATGAGCGACCGAAAGTAGGCCTCGCTCTTAGCGAGAGCCTCCCCGGATCGTTTACGGTCGGAGATGTCCTCCTTGACCGCGACGTAGCTCGTCGTAACACCGTGCTCGTCCCGAACCGGGGAGATCGAGGCGTACTCCCAGAACAACGACCCGTCTTTCCGCTTGTTGCAGAGCTCGCCCTGCCAGACGCCGCCGGCAGCGAGCGTCTGCCACATGACGCGATGCACCTCGGGCGGCGTCCGGTCGGACTTCAGGATGCGCGGGTTCTGCCCCAGGGCCTCTTCGGCGGTGTAGCCCGTCGCCTTCGTGAAATGCGGGTTCACGTATTCGATCCGGCCCTCGAGATCCGTGATGAGAACGGACGCGGGCGACTGTTCCACGGCGCGCCCGAGCTTGCGCAGCTCGACGCCGCCGAGGCGGACGGCCGCGCGCGCGTCGAGCGCATCGAGAGCAAAGGAGAGATCGCCGCCCAGCCCCTCGAGGAGCGCGAGCTCCTCTTCGTCGATGATGGCTTTCTCCGCGGCATAGACGGCGAGGCCCGCCGTCACGAGGCCCCCGCGGCGGACGGGAATGACCGCCAGAGACTTGAAGCCGTGGAGAAGCATCAGACCGCGCCAGGAACCGACGAGCGGATCGATTTGAACGTCCGAGACGACCATCGCGCGCCCTTCGCGGATCGCGATCCCGAGCGGGCCCCGGCCCTCGGGCGTGTCGTCCCAGCGCACGTCGATCCGCTGGAGATATCCGGCCTCGTCTCCGGCCTCGTCTCCGGCACTCGCGACCGGCACGACGCGCATCGTCTCCCGGTCGGCGCGCCCGATCCACGCGAGCGCGTAGCCGCCGTGCGAGACAAGAATTTTGCAAACGTCCTTCAGGAGCGCCTCCTCGTCCGTCGCCCGGACGAGGAGCTGGTTCACTTCCGAGATCGTCCGCAGCAGCCGGTTGAGCTTTCGGATGCGGCTCTCGGCGGCCTCGCTGCGCGCGAGCTTCATCTCCTGCGCGGCGAGGAACGCGTACCAGAACGCGAACACGGCCCCGAGGAGCGCGAGAAAGAGAAAGCCCCACGTGACTGCTTTCTCGAGCATTTCCTTCCGGAACGCCGCGAGAGCCTCGGATTCATCCACCTTGACGACGAGACCCCAGGGCGCGCCCTCCAGCCGCCGCACGGCGGCGAGCACGCGCACGCCGCGATAGTCCACGAAAGCCTGGAAAGATTCCCGCTCCGTCACCGCCGCGCGGGCGGCGAGGTCCGTGTTCGTCCGCGGGAGCCTGAACGAGAGCGGTGGATCCGGCCGGAACCGCAGCGGCGAGAGGAAGAGGATGTCGTTCCCCTCCAGGCGGACGAGGAAGGACTCGCTGGACGCGGTCGGGCCGGGCTGGCGGAGAGGATCGAAGAGAGACGTCGAGGCATCGACCACGGCGAGCATGGCTCCGAGTGTCTGGCGCGGCCCGGAGCCAGCTGCATCGCCCGCGACCGGCACCATGCTCAGGAGACCCACGGCCCCGTCGGGTTCGCGCACGAGAGCGACTCCCGGAGCACCCGAACGAATCACGTCCGCGGCGAGCGCCAGCGCCGCCGTGCCGGGGACGGGACCGCCGCCCGACGCGCGGACGCGCCCGGACGGGTCGACGATCGAAACGGATCGCAGGCGGTAGTTGCGCCGGTAGTCGGAAAGGATTCCTTCCAGATGCGCGGCCTGGGCGCCCGCGGCCTCCTCCGACAGGCCGGGTGCCATCAGCCCGCGCACGGACGGGAAAGCCGCGACGAAAGTCAGATCTTGCTTCGCGTCGAGGAGGCGCCGCTCGAGGAGGTCGCGCGTGAGATCCGCGCGCATCGAGAGCTCCTGTCTCCAGCCGTCGATCGCCACCTGCCGCCGGTCGGGAACGAAGGTCGCGAAAAACCAGAGGACGGCGGCCGCGAAAACGATGAATAGAAAGGACAGCCCCAGCGCCTGCAGATGGGCTCCGGCCCACCGGGGGATGGGGCGCAGGTTTGTCATGTTAGGACCGAATCCGAAGTTTACGCCCGGGAGCTGCGGCCTCGCCCGAAATCAGCCCTTCTTCTGCTTGCTCTTCGGGTTGTTGAGCGCCTGCAGAAGGGACGAGCCGAAGATCGAGACGGACGGCACCGCGGCCTTTTCTCTCTTGGCGGACTCTTCTCGATAGTTCTTCAGGTCGCCGCGGTCGCCCTCGTTGCTCGTGTTCGATTTCGCGTTGGGCGCCGAAAGCGAGATGCGCCGCTTGGTCGGATCCACTCCGATGACCTTGACCTCGATCTTCTGGCCCGGCGAGAAGTGGCGAACGACCGTGCCGGGCGGCACGCCCGTCTCGGAGTTCGGGATGAGGCCCGTGAGGCCCGGCTCGAGGCGTACGAAGACGCCGAACTGGGCGACCGTCTCGACTTCGCCCTGCGCCATGGAACCTTCGGGATGGCGCTCCAGGATGCCGTCCCACGGATTCGAGGTATTGACTTCGCGGAGGGACAGGGAAAGCCTGCGCTGTTTCGGATCGACTTCCTTCACCCAGCCCTGCACCGACTGACCCACGGCGACGGCCGGGTCCTTGATGGCAACCCCCGGCGGAAGAGCAGACACGTGCACGAGGCCGTCAACACCCGGCTCGACCTCGACGAAGAGGCCGAAGTCCGCGTGCCGCGCGACCGTTCCCGTGAACGAGGCGCCGGGCGCGAAGCGCTCCGGGAGCGTCTGCCAGGGATCGGTCTCGAGCTCCTTCATCGAAAGGGAGATGCGCTTCCCTTCGCCCGCGAGCTTCGTGACCTTGACCGTGACCTCCTGGCCCACGGTGAGGACGTCTTTCGGGTGGGCGACGCGGCGCCGCGAGATCTCCGTGACGTGGACGAGCCCGTCCACGCCGCCGAGGTCCACGAACGCGCCGAAGTCGGTGAGGGAGCGGACCCGTCCCGTCATCACGGCGCCGACGATGATCTTCTCGCGGGCCACCGCGGCCTTCTCGTCCTGCTCGACTTTGAGAAGCGCCACGCGAGAGACCACGACGCGCCGCCCGTCCTCGGTGTACTCGAGGACGCGGAAGTCGAAGGTCTGCCCGACGTACGCCGCGAGGGCCGGTTCTTCGTGGCGGCCGAGGTCGATCTGCGAGACCGGACAGAAGGCACGGAGGCCGTGCGCGCCTCCGATCATCACCTCGAAGCCGCCCTTGTTCCGCGCCATGACTTTTCCGGCGACAGGAATCTTCGCCTCGGAAGCGGCCCGGAGCTCGGCCTTCGTGCGATGTCCCACCGCGAGCTTGCGGCTGAGCCGCACGTCCGGCCCCGCCTTCACGACGACGGCTTCGATGCGGTCGCCGACTTTCTCGCCCTCGAGCTCTTTCAGGTCCATGAGCGCTTCCGACTTGCCGCCGATCGAAACGAGAACGATGTCGGGAGTGATGCCGACGATGACGCCGTTCACGACCTGCCCTTCCATCAGCTTCTTCTTCGGAGAAGCCGCGTCGGCCGCGAGGGCGGCCTCGAAGGTGTTGCGATCGGCGGTTTCGGCGGCGGACGGAGAGATGAGCGTCTGGGACACGGGGATTCTCCTGGCCCGCAGACTGCGGGACCGCGGATTCTACCCGAAGCGGTTAAGATGAGACTTCTTCTCCGGCCGGCCGCACCCGACAGCCCCGGAGGATCCCCCCGTGGAGGAGTGGAATGGCCGAACCGGGTGTCCTGACAGCCGCGGGCGCTTCGCCGTCCGAAGCCGCGACCATCGCGAGACTCGCCGCGAGCCGGGACGATCTCAGGCGGTGGTACGCGCTCATGCATCTCGGGCGGCTGCTCGACGACAAGGCTCCGAACTACCTCAAGCAGGGTCTCGGCTGGTCGTATCACGCGCCCTGCGCGGGGCACGACGGCATCCAGGTCGCCCTCGGCGTGACGTTCCGCCCCCGGCACGACTATCTCTTCCCGTACTACCGCGACCTCACGACATGCCTCGCGGGCGGACTGTCGGCCGAGGAGATCCTGCTGAACGGGATGTCGAAAAAAGACGATGTGGCTTCGGGCGGCCGCCACATGTCGAACCACTTCGCGAAGCCCGAGATCCACATCCAGAACGTCTCGTCCTGCGTTTCGAATCACGCCCTGCATGCCGCGGGCCTCGGCCGCGCCGTGAAGACGTACGGGTCGGACGCGATCATCTTCTGCTCGCTGGGCGAGTCCTCCACGTCCGAGGGCTACTTCTACGAGGCCGTCAACGGCGCGTCGCGCGAGAAGCTCCCGGTCGTGTTCGTCGTGCAGGACAATGGCTACGGGATCGCCGTTCCGAAGAGCGATCAGACCGCGAACCTCTTCGCCTCGGACAACTTCGCGGGGTTCCTGAACGTCAAGATCGTCCACTGCGACGGCACGGATCTCTTCGACTCGCTCCGCGCGCTGCGCGAGGCCGTGGCGTACGTGAGGTCGGGCGCGGGCTGCGCCATGGTGCACGCCGAGTGCGTGCGCATCCACTCGCACTCCAACTCCGACCGGCACGAGCTGTACCGCTCGCCCGAAGAGCTCGCGGCGGCGAAGGCGCGCGACCCGCTGGCGCGACTCCGCCGTTCCCTCGTCGAAGGCGGGGCGTTCTCCGAAGCGGAGATCGCCGCGATCGAGGACGGCAACCTCAAGACCTACGAGGAATCCGCCGACCGCGCGCGCCGCGCGCCTGACCCCGATGCGGCCTCCATCTTCGAGCACGTCTCCCCCGAGCCCTGGCTCCCCGCGGGCGACGGGCTCGCGGACACATACGTCACGCCCGAGACCGTGGACGGCAAGCCGGCGCCCGAGATGTCCCTCATCCAGGCGCTGAACGGGACGCTCAAGGAGATGTTCCGCGAGAACCCCGACACCTACATCTGGGGGCAGGACGTCGCCTACAAGGAGAAGGGCGGCATCTTCAACGTCACGAAGGGCATGCAGCAGGAGTTCGGAGAGAAGCGCGTTTTCAACGGACCGATCGCCGAGGACTTTATCCTCGGCACGGCCGATGGCTTCTCGCGCTTCGACGAGAAGATCCGCATCGTCGTCGAAGGCGCCGAGTTCGCCGACTACTTCTGGCCCGCGGCCGAGCAGATGGTCGAGATGTCGCACGAGTACTGGCGCACGAACGGGCAATTCGTCCCGAACGTCACCGTGCGCATCGCCTCGGGCGGCTACATCGGGGGCGGCCTCTACCACTCGCAGAACATCGAGGGCTGGCTCACGACGCTTCCCGGGATCCGCGTCGTCGTTCCCGCCTTCGCGGACGACGCGGCGGGACTCCTCCGGACCTCGATGCGCTCGCGCGGCATCACGGTGTACCTCGAACCGAAATTCCTCTACAACTCCGCGCAGGCCAAGGCGCGGGTGCCCGTGGACTTCGCCGTGCCGTTCGGGAAGGCGCGCCGCCGACGGGAAGGCCGCGACCTGACGATCGTCGCATACGGCACGCCGGTGCACTTCGCGCTGGCCGCCGCCGAGACTCTCGCGAAAGAGGGAAAGAGCGTCGAGGTTCTCGACCTTCGCTCCCTCGTGCCGCTCGACTGGGACGCGATCCAGGCCTCGGTGAAGAAGACGTCGCGCCTCCTCGTCGTCCACGAGGACAAGGTTCACGGCGGATTCGGGGGCGAGCTCGCGGCGCGCGCCGCGTCGGAGCTCTTCGAGCACCTCGACGCGCCCGTCGACCGCGTCGGCTCGACGTTCACGCCCGTCGGCTTCAACCGCGTCCTCGAGCGCGCCATCCTGCCGAATACCGAGAGGGTCGTCGAGGCGGCGCGCAAGACGCTCGCGTACTAGGACACACCCCCACCGGGCGTTCTGCCGAACTTTCGCTCAGAATCACCAAAGTGGACTCAAGCGACGATCCGGCTGACCCAGCTACGCCCGGCTGGGACGCGATCAACTCGGCTCTTCAGCCGATCTACGGCGCCCATCAACCTATGCACTGGGGCTCCATCATCAACTACCGGCTCGGGGGTCCGGACCCCCTGGACGGAATTTCGGCGTATCCGCGAGAAGAGCCCGTTCCGCACTGGCACTTCATCTCGTTCGGGTTCTCGGAGCTCTATGAGAAGGAGTCGAAGGACCTCGAACGTTCAGGCTATGGCTTTGAGCTGACGTTTCGCCTGAAGCGTTCCCGCGCCGAATCCACCCCGCCCGCCTGGGCACTCAACCTTCTCCAGAACCTCGCCCGCTACGTCTTCGACACGGGGAACTCGTTCGCTCGCGGGCACTACATGGACGCTAACGGCCCGATCGCTCTGAACGTCGAGACCGCCATCCGGGCGGTGATCTTCGACGTCGACCCCGAGCTCCCCGGGATGGAGACACCCAACGGACGTCTTGAATTCCTCCAGGTCGTCGGCGTGACACTGGACGAACTCGACGCGATCAAGGCGTGGAACGGGGAACGATTCCTCGAACTCGTAAAGGAAAAGACGCCTTTCCTCGTGACGGATCTCGCACGCGGGTCCATCCTCGAGAACTTTGCGATCGCGGATCGGATCGAGGAAGGCAAACGGCGCGAGGGCTCTTCGACCGCGAGCCTCTTCGTCGGTCATTGCGAATGGTTGGTGAGAAAAGTTCTGATCGGGAGGGGGATGCTCTCGGTCACGTTCGGTGCCAATGCGGTCCGCGACCTGAAGACCGTTCTTCCCGCACGGCTCACCCACGGCCGTGAACTCTCGGTGTCCTCTTCCACGTCGTCGATCGTGTTCGTTCCCGGGGACTCCCCCCGCTGGGAGATCACCGACGATGGAGCGCGAATCACGCTGCCGCCCGCGCTCGCCCGCCGGTTCTCCGACGCCCTGCAGTCCCGCGCGGGCGAGATCGACTTCCACGAAGTCCCCGATGCCGGATTCGGGGTCGTAAAGAGCGAGATCCGCGATCGCGACGGGAAAGTGATCGAAGTCATCGGCTAGGCGTGAGCCGGGTGACGATCGTGCACACTACTGGGTGACGGTGAAGTCATGAAGTTCGTCACAGTCCGCGATCTGAGGGGCCGGTCGGCGAAGGTCTGGAAAGACCTCAAGACGGAAAAGGACCTCATCCTGACCTCGAACGGCAAGCCGATGGCGATCATCACGGGCGTCGGGGAGGAGTCCCTCGAGAGCACGCTCGCCGCGTTGCGCCGGGATCGCGCCGTGCGGGCCGTTCGGGAGATTCAGCGGGACTCCGTCCGGAGGTTCCCGAAGGGGATGTCCCTTCGCGAGATCAACGCCGAAATCAAGGCCGTTCGCGCCAAGCGACCGCGTTGAGGGTCGTCCTCGACACGAACGTATTGGTGTCGGGGCTCTGGTCGTCCTTCGGTCCGCCCGCGACAATCGTCGGACTCGTCGCCGCGGGCACGCTCCCCCTCTTACTCGAGGAACGCATCCTCGGTGAGTACCGTGAGGTCCTGGCACGCCGCAGGTTCGGGTTCGATCCCCCACGGGTCGAGTCTCTTCTGCTTCAGGTCGAGGCCACTGGCGAGTTCGTTTCCGCCGAGCCCCTCCTGGCGCCCCTTCCGGATCCGAAGGACGAGGTCTTTCTCGCCGTCGCGATTTCGGCTCGCGCCGACTACCTCGTCACGGGGAGCCTCCGGCACTTCCCACCGCGCGCGCGGCACGGAGTCGCGGTCGTTTCACCCCGCGAGTTCCTCGAGGTTCTTCGCGGGCGCTGACCAGGCAACCATCGCGCTAACCTCCGCGCGTGGATCCCGTCTCCGCGGCTCGGGCGCTGCTGCCCGCCTGGCTTCCGTTCGTCTCCCTCCTCGCGTTTCCCTTCGGCTTCGCCGCGGGGTGGCTCGCGCGGAAGCGGACGCGCCTCGCGGCCGTCATGGTGTCGTCGGTCGTCGGCGCCCTGATGGCGCACCTCGGCGGGCCGGCCTCCATCCTCGGTCCGGCCGTCGCCGGCTTCCTCGGTGGCTCCGCCGTTCTCGCGGGTTATGCCGTCGGAAGGCGGCGGACCCCGGCGCCGCCCGCGGGGGGAATCGCCCGCCGGGCCGCGCTCGTCCTCGCGTGGGTGCTCGTCTTTCTTGCGGCCGAGGCGGGACGCGTGCGCGTGCTCCCGCCACTCTCCCTGAGAAGCCCGATGGCGGCCGTCGTCCTGACGGGCGGCGAGGCGTGGACGCTCGCCAATCTGGCGCGTGCGTGTGACGCCGGCCGGCGGCCGGAGGCGGTCGCGTTCTACCGCGCGGCGTTCGCGCTGGACGGCCGGCCCGAACACCTCGCGATCGCCACGTTCGTCGAGAGCCACGCCGGGCGCTGCTCCGAAGCCAAGGCCCTCGCGGACGAGGCCGCGCGCGCTGTCGCCCGCGTCCCCGTCCGGCCGGGCTCGTGGGAGGCGAACCTCGTCACCCGCGCCCGCACCGTCGCGGATCATTGCGGAGGAGGCATTCCGGAGACCCCAGAAGAGGACTGAGGCCTGTCGCCTGCCTAGAGCCTCCTAGAGCCGCTCCCAGAATTCTTCGTCGCCCTCGACGGACGCGAGGGCGTTACGTTCGTCAGGCGAGCCCTTCTCGTCACCCCCGAGCGGCACGAAGCGCCGTCCGCTCGCGTCGAGGCCCTTCACGCGGCCGGTCGCGATGTCGTAGACCCAGCCGTGGAGCTGGAGCTCGCCCTTCTCGACGAGGCGGCTCACGAACGGGAACGTCATCATGTTCCGGACCTGCGCGATGACGTTGAAGTCCACGACGCGTTCGAGCATTTCGTCGTCCGATGCGCCGGGATGCGCCGCGACCGCCGCGCGGCGGGCCGCGTCGGCGTACGAGACCCACTGCCGGACCGCGGGCATCCCGTCGAGCGTCTCCGGGTGGAGAACGCCCTTCATCGCGCCGCAGTTCGAGTGGCCGCAGAGGATCACGTCGCGAATCCCGAGCGCGACGATCGCGTACTCGAGCGAGGCCGTCGTCCCGCCGTAGGACGAGCCCGCGGGCGGGATGATGTTGCCCGCGTTGCGGATGATGAAGAGGTCGCCCGGCTCGGCCTGAACGAGAAGGTTCGTCACGACGCGCGAGTCCGAGCACGAGATGAAGACGGCCTGCGGCGTCTGGTTCTTCGCGAGGCGCTCGAAGAGCTTCCGATGCCGCGGGTAGGCGACACGCTGAAAGAGCGACAGGCCCTCGAGAAGCTTCCTCATGGCGGTTCCGTGGCCTCAGAACGCGATCGAAACGTACGCGACCGGGCCGTCGGTCCTGTAGTCGAGGGCGAACTGCCGGGCCTCGCGCTTCTCGAAGTCGAGCTTGAGGTATTCATACCCGCCGCCGATCCCGATGTTCCGCGTGAAGTACCAGTCGAGGCCGGCGGCCCAGCTCAACATGCTGCCGTGATATCCCGAGGCCGTTCCCGAAATGCCCTTGGCGGTTCCCCAGGCGAAAAACTTCGGATAAAGCGCATATCGAAAGGTGAGTCCCACGGCGGGAACCGGCGCGACGAGATTTCGCGACTCGGTCTGCGCGGCCGCGCCCACGCCGCCGACGGCACCCGCGGCCGCGATCGTCGCCCGGTTGTAGAACGCCGAGACGCCGAGCATGAGCGCGAGCTCGGCATCGCCGTTGTTCACGAGCGCGTACGCGTAGTAGAGCTCGCCGACGTCCACGCGGAGCTCGGAATCGACCTGCCCGCCGACGTGGAACGTCTGGTCGCCGAACGAGACGTCGCGCTGGAGGGCGACGGAGCTCGACCGGCTGGACGTCCGATACCCGAAGAGGAAGCTGCTGCGGCGGCTCAGGCGGAGAGCTCCGTCCACGCGAAGTGTCGTCTTCGAATCGGGCGCGCCGAGCACGTCCTCGAGGCCGAACGGGGTGCCCGCGCTGCCGATGGCGTCACCCGCCCGGAGGTTCGTCGTGAATTTCTGGATGAAACCTCCGACGTCGAGCCGGAAAGTCTCGTCCATCCCGCGCTGATGCTGGTAGTAGGCGTTGCCCGTCTGGGCAAGGGCGGGGGCCGCGATGACGCCGGCCGCGAGCAGGACCCCGAGGCAGCGGTAGCCTTTCATTCGTCCTCCTGTTCGAAGGAGTGTAGGCCCGAAGAGAGGAAAGGCGTCTGCCGGAGAACGGGGTCCCGGGCCGCGGCTGACTCAGTCGGCGAGCTTGTCCGCGTGCTTCTTCTCGGCGAGAGCGCGCACGGCCGCGCCGGAGAGCGTGCCGCTGATCGAAACGGTCGTCTTGTCGCGCGAGACCGTGAACTTGCGGAGCATCGAAACGGTCTCCGGGGACTTCTCCTGGGCCGCGAGGCGCCAGGCCGCGAGAACGCCGCGAAGCGCGTCCTCCATGAGGCCGGCCGTCTCGCCGTCGCTGACGAGGCCGGTCGCGTTGAGCTTCAGAGCGTCGCCCTTCGCGGTCGCCTGGAGCGCGAGAAACTGAACGGACTTCATGGACGAGACGAGCGCCGTCGCGGCGTCGTTCCCCGACCCCTGAGCCTGCGCCCGCCGCATCGCGGCGTCCTTCGCCGGAATGCGCGCGACGTCCACGAGAGCCCAGGCGGACGCGCTGGAGTCGATGCGTGAGAGGTGGCGGCCGAGGCCGGCACCCGAAGAGAACCCCGTGCCGCCCCCGCTCCGCTGCGCAAGAGCCGTGACGACCGCGGACTCGGAGCCCGCGATCACGAGGTGCGTGCTCGCGAAGGCGATCGCCGCGGGGCCGTTGCCATGGGATGAACCGTCGGGGTGCTCGTTCTTCAGAAGGAGGTACTCGCCCGCGGGCGTGGACTTGCGCGTCGCACCTCTGTCGACGAGCGCCTGAGAGAGCCGCGCCGGATCGAAGCGCCCCTCGAAGAGGACGAGTCCCCATCCGTCACTCCCACCGGCCCCTTTCGGCGAACCGGCCGCGACGACGAGATCCACGTCCTCCTTCGGGTTGAGTCGCGCGGCTTCCAGAAAATGCTGCGCGTCGCCGTCCACGATGATGCGGTCGGTGTCCGAGAAGAGCCGCGCGGCGAGCGGGCTGGACCGCAGGTCCGCGACGTGGATCACGCCGACGGAGGCCGCGTCCGTCGGGACGAGCGCGAGCGCGTCGTCGCTGCCGCCGCGGGCGGCGGCCGGGAGCGCGATCGTGGCGAAGGCCAGGGCGAGAGCGGTGGAGGCGAGTCTCTTCATGGTCAGAAGTCCTTTCTCCGGAAACGGAGGCACGCGAGCGTGAGACAGACGGCTCCGAAGAGGCCCGTCGTGAGGAAGGGCTGGAGGGTGAGAGCGTCGCGCATCCGGCGCGGGCCCTCGTCGCCCATCACGAGGGCGACGACCGCGCCCCCGAGCTGCGCGGTCTTGGGAAAAACCCAGTAGAGGCCATGGACGAGCTGGGCGGCCCACTCGGTCGAGACCGCGGCCGCGATGCGGTCGTGGTTGGAGAGAATCGCGGAAACGAAGAAGAGAGCGAACGTCGCCATGATCGAGACGGCCGTCGAGGACGTCAGCGTCCCGACGAGGAACGCGAAGGCCATGAGCGCGGCGATCCCGAACAGGATGATCCCGGCCGCGAAGAAGAAACGCGGGTGCACGAGGTGCGTCTTCCAGATGACGAGGAGCCACATGGCGCCGAGGAGATAGACGACGTTCGAGGCGGAGAGCAGCAGGCCCCCGAGATAGCGCGAGAGGAGGAGCGGCACGCGGCCGACGGGGCGCGACAGATAGAGGTCGATCGTTCCCTTCTCCTGGAGGCGCGGCACGAGGTGCGCGGTGGCGAAGATCGCGAGGAAGGTCCCGACGACGTAGAGAAAGCCCGCGAAGCCGGACTCGAAACCGAGGACGAGCTTGTCGAGGTCCACGCTCTGGCGGCCCATCTGGACGTTCGCGCCGAAGATTTTCGCGCCCGCGAGGGCGCCGTTCACGACGTCGAGGTTCACGGCGACGGCGAAGAGGAGAATGAAGAGCGACGACAGCGCGAAGTACGCGAGCAGCGTCCAGCGAGCCGCCGCTTCGCGGAAGACCTCTTCGATGTTGGCGGCGAGCGCTCTCATAGGGCGCTTTCGGATTTCCTAGAAGGTGAAGAGGGGGCCGCGTCGGCGGAATCGCCGGCGCGCACGAGATCCACGAACACGTCTTCGAGGGTGGATTTCTCAGGAGTGAGCTCGGTCAGGAGCGCGCCGCGCTGACGCGCGACGTCGATGAGCACGTTCAGATGCCTCGGGTCGCGGGCCGCGACGCGGAAGTGCCCGTTGACGCGCTCGGCGCCGGCGCCCGCCTCGCGAAACGCCGCAAGGACCGCGTCGTCGATCCCCGAGGCAACCAGCTTGTAGACATTCAAAGAATCTTTCTTTTCTTCCCTCTTCGTCAATTCTTCGACCGTCCCCATCGCAGCCATCTGCCCCTTGCGCAGCACCGCCACGCGATCGCACGTGAGCTCGATCTCGGAGAGGAGGTGAGAGTTGAGGAGGACGGCGCGGCCCTTCGCGGCCTCCGCGCGCAGGAGGTCGCGGATCTCGCGGCGCCCCACGGGATCGACGCCGTCCGTCGGCTCGTCGAGGAGGAGGACCTCGGGGTCGTGCACGAGCGCGGAGGCCAGGCCGAGGCGCTGCGTCATGCCCTTCGAGAACTTCTTCACCTTCACGTCGATCCAGTCGGCGAGCTGCACGCGCTCGAGAAGGCCCGGAATGCGGGCCTTCAGCGTCGCGTGGTCGATGCCGGACATGCGCCCGAAGACCGACAGCGTCTGGCGGGCCGTGAGGTACCCGGGGAAGCGGTGGCCCTCGGGCAGGTAGCCGACGCGGCGTCGGCTCTCGGGATCGGACGCGGGCAGGCCGAGGAGCGACGCCTCGCCCGACGTCGCGTGCGTGAGACCAAGGAGGATCTTCACGGTCGTCGTCTTCCCGGCCCCGTTCGGGCCGAGAAGGCCGAACAATTCACCGGGCTGAACGGCGAAGTCGATACCGGCCAGGGCCCTCACCTCGCGGCCCCCGAGGCCCTCGCGATAGGTTTTCTGGAGGCCCCGGACCTCGATCGCGGCGGTCATGCCAACATCCTCACCTCCTCTAGTACGAGAGAGGCGGGCCGGGAGTTCCCGAAGGAGGCCGGGTGGCGGGACAAGTCGAGGCGTTCCTGTCGGTTGCGGTACCTCTGCGCCTCCTCGCGAGAAGGCCGGAGGGAGGCCCCGGCCCCGCGCCCGTCCTCCTCGGGATGCACGGCTACGGGATGGACGCCGAGTCGTTTCTGGCGGTACTCCTGAAGACCGCGCCGGCGTCTTTTCTCGTCCTGTCCCTGCAAGGACCGCATTCCACGCTCGTGACGGGCGTGGACGACCCCGAGACGAAGCGGGGCTTCCACTGGGGCGTCTCGCCGCGCGCGGAGGACAATCGGATCGTTCACAGGCGCGCCGCCGTGGCCGCTCTCGCCTGGGCCGCCGAAAATGGCGGCGATCCCACCCGCGCGATCCTCGCGGGCTTCAGCCAGCCCTGTTCGTTCAACTACCGGCTCGCGGCCGACCCGCCCGGCGGCATCCCGTTCCCCGCGGTCCTCGCGTTCTGCGGCGGCGTGCCCGGCGAGTGGACCGGCCCGGGCGAGACGACCGCCGCCTCGGGCGCGACGGACGTCCTCCATGTCTCGACGAATAGCGACCCTTACTACCCCGGCTCGCGCATCGCGCCCTACAAGGAGATCCTCGCGACGCGCTTCCGATCGGCAGAGCACCGAATGTATGACGGCGGCCACAACGTGCCGTCCGCCTCATTCCCGGATGTGAAAGAGTTTCTGAAGAGATTCTCTTAGAGGGTGAAGAGGGGGAATTCTCTACTCGATCGGCGCGACCTTCTTCTCCCTCAGCGTCTTGTTCAGAGCCGAGAGGTCTCTCACGGCCAGTTCCGTCGCGCGCGCCTCCACGTCCTTCAGCTCGCGCTCGAGGACGGCGACCCGCTCGACCTGGTAGTCGCCCGGCCGGCCCTCGTACGAGAGGAGCGCGTCATAGACGTATGCGAGGTGCTCGCGCAGGCGCTCCTCGCCGGTGATCGCGCCGCCCTCGGACGTCGCGACGACGTCCTTGCGGATCGCGTCCGCCTTCGCCGC
Organism: Acidobacteriota bacterium; assembly: GCA_030278895.1. GTDB lineage: Bacteria > Acidobacteriota > Thermoanaerobaculia > UBA5066 > UBA5066 > Fen-183. The sequence continues at coordinate 1,649 of JARXKK010000024.1, read as the reverse complement.
GAACGCGTCGAGATCCTTGCGCACGGCGTCGCCCGCCGGAAGGCCCTTCGCGCGCTCGGCCGCGACCGCCCGTTGCCGGTTCAAACGGTCCACGGCTTCGCTCATGCGCCCGAAGAGCGCGTGGGCGTGCATCGCGGCGTCGTACTGGGCCTTGCGGTCGGCGAGCGTGAACGGAGCCTTCGGGTCGAGTGAGACGACGAGCGGCGTCTCGACGACGTCCTTGCCCTTCGTGAGGCGCACGGTGTACGTGCCGGGCAGGACGCGCGGCCCGCTGCTCGCGCCGCCCGTCTGCGCGGCCGTCGGCACGCGCGGGGGCTTCTCCTGCATCGACCACATGACGCGGTTGATCCCCTTCCTCTTGCCTGCGGGCAGTGTGTCGACGACGCGGCCCGACGCGTCGAGGACCTCGAGCCTCATGCGCCCGAACGTGTGGCGGGTCTTCTGGAAGTAGGAAATGTCCGCGCCGGCCGGCGGGTTCGGGCCCGTGTACGAGGCGTCGCCTTCGGGCCACCCGCCCTGGCCGCGCGCCTTCTGGACGACCGGGCGTCCCGGGAGGAACGCGACGTCCTTCGCGAGGACGTCCTGGGTGAGCGCGCGGAGCGGCGTCAGGTCGTCGACGATCCAGATCCCTCGCCCGTGCGTCGCGACGACGAGGTCCTGATCGCGCGTCTGGAACGCGAGGTCCCGCACGGAGACGGACGGGAAGTTCCCGCCCTTGAATTCCCTCCACGTCTTTCCGGCGTCCCCGGAGATCCAGAGCCCGAACTCCGTTCCGAGATAAAGAAGGCCCTCTCGCACGGGGTCTTCCTTGATCACGTACGCCCAGCCGCGGACGCCCGAAGACGGGCCCGCGATGCGCTCCCACGTCTTCCCGAAGTCTTTCGTCGCGTAGACCCAGGGCGAAAGGTCGCCGAAAGTATGGCGGTCGAAGGCCGCGTACGCGGCGCCGTCGGCGTGCGGGCCGGCCTCGATCCACGAAACCCAGCTCGCGGGCGGAAGGCCGGGCACGTTCTTCACGAGGTTCGTCCACACGGCCCCGCCGTCCCTCGTGAGCTGGAGGTTGCCGTCGTCGGTGCCCACCCAGATCGTCTTCCCGTCGCGCGGGCTCTCGGAGATCGAGTAGATCGTCGTGTGCATCTCGGCGGCGGAGTTGTCGACCGTGATGCCGCCCGACTGCTCCTGCTTCTGCTTCTCCGGATCGTTCGTCGTGAGATCGGGCGAGATCCGCTGCCACGACTGGCCGCCGTCTTTCGTCACGAACAGGAACTGCGCGCCGAGGTAGAGCTTTCCCTTCTCGAGGCGCGAGAGGTGGATCGGCGCGTTCCAGTTCCAGCGGAGTTTTTCCTTGTAGAGAGCCTTCGGCTGGATGTCGCGGGCGGCGAGGTTCTTCCGGTCGATCCGTCCGATGAAGCCGCCCTGCGCCTCCGCGTAAACGAAGTTCGGGTCGGCGGGATCCACGAACACCCAGAATCCGTCGCCGCCGAAGAGGTTCTCCCAGCGGCCGTTCGTGATGCCACCGGGATATGAGGAATCGCCGGCCCACGAGCTGTTGTCCTGCAGGCCGCCGTACACCTGGTACGGCTCTTTTTCGTCAACGGACACGTGGTAGAACTGGGAGACCGGCAGGTTGTTGCACTTCCACCAGCGGT
>JARXKK010000023.1:18851-35193 GCA_030278895.1 Acidobacteriota bacterium | reverse complement strand
CGCCGCCGCGGTTTTCCTGGGGCTTGGCCTCGTTCACCTTGAGGGCGCGACCGTCGTGGTCGCGGCCGTTCAGGGCGCCCATGGCCTTCTGGCCGTCTTCGTCGGACATCTCGACGAAGCCGAAGCCCTTCGAGGAGCCGGTGTCGCGGTCAGAGATCACGCGGGCGGATTCGATGTTGCCGAAGGGCTCGAACAGGGCGCGAAGGGTAGAGTCGTTCACGGAGTAGGACAGGTTTCCAACGTACAGCTTCATGGGGATCCTTTGTTGAACAGTCGTCCGAAGGACGATTGCGGCTGGCAGATGGTAGAGAGTGTTACGGGAGATGGTCGACGGGGACCTTTCGGCCTCGGTCCGCTCCGTCAGTACGTCAGTACGAGAGAAAGGGCGAACGGGGAGAGTATAGCGCAAGCGGGGATTTCGCGGGTATGAAGGCGTCCCAGGCGCGACCGGGAGTAAGCTGGCCCGACTTTCCGGAAGGGGAACCCCGATGGTCAAGACTGCCCGCACGACGTTGATTCTGCTGGCCTTGGCGGTGCCCGCCCTCCCCAGCCGCGCCGCGCTTCCTCCGGGAGTCGACGACGCCGCGATCGAAGCCGCGGCCCTCGCGAGCTTCCCCGAGTACCTCGAGCTCCTCGCTCTCCCGAACGACTCGATACGGCCCGCGGACGTGCAGAAGAACGCCGCATGGCTGGAGGCGGCGTTCTCCCGCCGCGGTTTCACGACGCGCCTCCTCGAGAACAAGGGACGACCGCTCGTCTTCGCCGAATATGGGAAGGCACGGCCGCCGGAGAAGACCGTCCTCTTCTACATCCACTTCGACGCGCAACCCGTCGTCCCCTCTCAGTGGGCGCAAAAAGACCCCTGGCTGCCCGTCGTCAAGCGCCGCGGCGCGGACGGGAAGTGGGTCGAGGTGGACCGCGCCGAGCTCATGAAGCCGGGGTTCGACCGCGAGCTGCGCGTCTTCGCGCGGTCGTCCTCCGACGACAAGGGGCCGATCGCGATGTTCCTCGCCGTCTTCGACCTCCTCCGCGCGAAGAAGATCGATCCCTCCTTCCACGTGAAGGTTCTCCTCGACAGCGAGGAGGAGATCGGCTCGCCCGGCATCGCCTCCGCCGTCACCTCGAACGCGGCTCTCCTCTCGGCCGACGCCGTCGTCCTCCTCGACGGTCCCGTCCACGCGTCGGGCCGTCCGACGGTCTCCTTCGGAAACCGTGGCGTCGTCGCCGTCACGCTCACCGTCTACGGCCCGCGCGCGCCGCTCCACAGCGGGCACTTCGGAAACTGGGTCCCCAACCCCGCGCTGCGCCTCGCGCGTCTCCTTTCGACCATGAAGGACGAGGACGGCCGCGTGACGGTTCCCGGGTATTACGAGCGCACGAATCTCACGGAAGCCGACCGGAAGGTCCTCGCCGAGGTGCCCGACGACGAGGCGGCCCTCAAAGCCCGCACCGGCATCGCGCAACCGGAGAAGGTCGGCGGGACCTACCAGGAATCGCTGCAATACCCGTCGCTCAACGTGCGCGGCCTCGCCTCGGCGAGCGTCGGCGACAAAGCCGCGAACGTCCTCCCGAAGGACGCCGTGGCGGAGCTGGACCTCCGAACGACGGTCGAGTCCGATCCGGCGTTTCTCCTCGACCTCCTCAGGAAGCACGTCGAGGCGCAGGGTTGGCATCTCGTGGACAAGGACCCGACGGACGAAGAGCGCGCGCGCTGGCCGAAGCTCGCGCGGTTCGAGGCCCATCTGCCCGAGGAGGCCGCCCGCCAGCCGTTCGAATCGAGGGTCGGCCGCTGGGCCTCGTCCGCGATCGGCGGCGCATGGCCGGCCGCGCCGCTCGTCCGCATCCGCATGATGGGCGGCACGCTCCCGACGCACGCGATCGTCGGGCCGCTCAAGGCGCCCTTCGTTCAGGTCCCCGTCGTCAACGCCGACAACAACCAGCACGCCTACGACGAGAACCTGCGCATGGGGAACTACCTCAGCGGCATGCGCACGATGGCGGCGCTACTCACGTCTCCGTACAAGGACTGACCCACCGGCGATTTACCTGGCGATTTACCTGGCACACCGGTGATCTGCAACCTACATTGCGCTTCGCTTCGGCAACGACAACAAGGAGACGCGCATGAACCCCAAGTCACTTGGTGTGGTTTTCGCTTTACTCCTCGCGGCCGCACAGGCTTCCCGGGCGCAGGAACTGAGCTCTGCGGAGAAGAAGCTGACGCAGTCCGTCGAAGCCCGTCTCGGCGAGGAGATGGCCGCCCTCGAGAAGGTCGTCAACATCGACAGCGGCACCTTCAACACGGAAGGCGTCCGGGAGGTCGGCCGGTTCTTCGAGAAGGAGCTGCAGGCTCTCGGCTTCAAGGCCCGCTGGATCCCGATGCCCGAGGCGATGCACCGGGCCGGGCACCTCGTCGCCGAGCGCATCTCCTCGAAGCCATCCGGCAAGCGCGTCCTCCTGATCGGCCACCTGGACACGGTCTTCGAGGGGCAGGGACACCGCTTTCAGAACGACGGCGCCGTGATTCGCGGCGCGGGCGTAATGGACATGAAGGGAGGCGACGTCGTCCTCCTTTTCGCCCTCAAGGCGCTCGACAGCGCGGGGCTCTTGAAGGGCGCCACCGTCCGGGTATTTCTGACCGGCGACGAGGAGAACCCGGGGCTGCCGACGTCGGAATCCCGGCGCGACGTTGTGGCGGCCGCACGAGAGAGCGACGTCGCCCTGAGCTTCGAGCCCGCCTTGGCGACCAGCGCGGCGGCGCTCCTCCTCGGTCGAAGAGGTCTCAGCACATGGTCGCTCGACGTCACGGCACCGGGAGGTCATTCGGCGTTTGTTCTGCGCCCGCGCAGCGGGACGGGCGCGATCTACGAGGCCTCGCGGATCCTCGACGGCTTCCGTGCCGCGTTCTCCTCGGGCAACGTCACGGTCAACCCCGGCCTCTTCCTCGGGGGAACCGACGTCGCCTACGACCCTGCGAAGAGCGCCGGGACGTCGGCCGGCAAGTACAACGTCGTCTCGAGATCCGCAACGGTGAAGGGCGACCTACGCGCGCTGGAGGAGAAGGAACGCGAAGCGGCAAAGGGGCGCATGCGCGAAATCGTCGCCGCGAGCCTTCCGAAGGCCGCGGCGAAACTCGAGTTCGACGACCTCGTGCCGCCGTTCCCGGTCACAGAGGGAAACAGGGCTCTCATGCAGGTCGTCAACGCAGCCGGCCGCGCCCTCGGCCAGGCCACGCTCACCGAGAGGGATCCTGTGGCGAGCGGATTCGGCGATGCAAACTTCGTCTGCAGCCTCGTGAGCGCCGTGGACGGACTCGGCGTCGCGGGCGACGGCCTGCACTCACCCGACGAAATCGCCGATCCGAAGTCCGTGGGTCCCATGACCGCGCGCGCAGCCGTCGCGATTGCCCGCCTCCTTTCCACCCCCAACTGAAGGAGAACCCATGAGAGTCTCGCCGTCCACGCTTCTCATCCTCGCCGCATTTTTCGTAACGGGCAGCGCCCTCGCGCAGTCGGCTTCGAAATCCGAGGCTCCAGCAAAGCCCGCCGCTCCCCCGCTGCGCGCGGTCGTGACCGACGGCGCGCCGAAGGCGTCGGGGCCGTACTCGCAGGCGATCGTGGAAGGCGGCTTCCTGTTCGCGGCCGGCCAGATCTCCCGAGATCCGAAGACCGGCACGGTCCTGCCGGGTCCGATCGAGCAGGCCGTGGACCGCGTCTTCGACAACCTCGAGGCGGTCCTGAAGGCCGAAGGCCTCGGCTGGGCCGACGTCGTCAAGACGACCGTCTACATGACGAAGGGCGACGACTTCGCGGCGATGAACACCGTCTACGCCAAACGGATGGGCGACGGCCGCCCCGCGCGCACGACTGTCTTCGTCGCGGGGCTCCCCGGAGGCGCTCCCATCGAGATGGACCTCATCGCACGCGTGCACCGCTAAGCACCGACATCCTCAGGGCCGGGAAGGCATGGGGGGAGAATAGGCCCTATGTTCAACACACATCGCTGTCTGTTCCTTCCGGCATTCCTGCTCGCCCTTTCTGCTCCTGCCCTCGCGCAAGACACGTGCAGCGTGAAGGCGGTTTTCGCCGGGAAGCCGGTCACGATGAAGCACTGCGCCGCGGCGATTTACGAGGTTCGCGACGATTACTACAGCGTGACGCTGTGGTTCTCCGACACGCCCTTCGCGGACACCGAGCTCGAGACGTTCCACATGAACTCGTACGCGGTGGACAAGACCGCGGACGGCAAGCCGCGCACGATGATGCACTTCGCGTTCTGTCCCGCCACGAAGAGCGCCGCGACGAAGAGCGTGGAGACGAGCGTCAACCTGGCCGGCAACTTCATGGCCAGTCGACAGTGGGTGTTCGACCTTCCGAAGGACAAGGACATGCTGAAGATCGAGAAGCTGACGGGCAGCATCGCGCCGGGCGGGAATGTCTCGGGCCGCATCACGGGCGGCAAGCTGAGCGACGGACTGAAATACTCGTGGGAAGCCGACTTCCAGTTCACGCTCCCCGCGAAGGCCGCGGCCGCGGGACCTGGCTGCGGCTCCTGAGCCCCGGAACATCGCCCCCGTGACCGCGCACGAGTCGAACCCGGAATTCCCGAAGGGATTCCTCTGGGGCGCCGCGACCTCCGCCTACCAGATCGAAGGCTCACCTCTGGCTGACGGGGCCGGACCCAGCAACTGGCACCGCTTCGCGCACACGCCGGGTCTCGTCAGCGGCGGCGACAACGGCGACGTCGCGTGCGATCACTACAACCGATTCCTCGAAGACGTCGCCCTCATGCGCGGCCTCTCGTTCAATGCCTATCGCTTCAGCATTTCCTGGAGCCGCGTCCTCCCCGAGGGCCGAGGGCGCGTGAACGAGAAGGGGCTGGACTTCTACCGGCGCCTCGTCGACGCGCTCCTCGCCGCCGGGATCGAGCCGTTCGCGACTCTGTTTCACTGGGACCTCCCGGCGGCGCTCGAGGACCAGGGCGGCTGGCTGAACCGCGACATCGCCGGTTGGTTCGCGGACTACGCGAGAGTCCTCATTCGCGCCCTGCCGGGCGTGCGCACGTGGGCGACCCTGAACGAGCCCTGGGTCGTGACGGACGGCGGCTACCTGAACGGCGGCCTGGCACCGGGGCACCGCAACCTCTTCGAGGCGCCGATCGCCGCGCACAATCTTCTCCGCGCGCATGCGGCGGCCGTCGGCGCCTGCCGCGCCGAAGACGGGCGGCGCGTGGGTCTCGTCGTGAACCTCGAGCCTAAGTACGCCGCGTCGGGATCCGCCGCCGACCTCGCGGCCACGGCGCGCGCCGACGCCTACATGAATCGCCAATTTCTCGATCCGGTCTTTCTCGGCCGCGCCCCCGAGGAGCTATCCGGGATGTTCGGTGAAGCCTGGCCGCGATTTCCCCCGGCCGACTACGATCTCATCCGGACGCCGATCGACTTCCTCGGAATCAACTACTACACGCGCGCCGTGGTGAAGGACGATCCCCAGGCCCTCCCCACCCGTGCCGCGCGAGTGAGACAGGGCGGGTCCCTCCACACGGAGATGGACTGGGAGGTCTACGCGCCGGGCCTTCTCGACACGCTGACCTGGGTGAAGTCGCGCTACGGAGACATTCCTCTCTACGTCACCGAGAACGGTGCGGCCTTCCCCGATCCGCCCGAGGCGGGGCCGGACGGCATCGCGGATCCTTTGCGCGTGGCCTACCTGAGAGACCACCTCCGTGCGACCCGCGAAGCCATTGCGCGGGGCGTCGACGTGCGTGGGTACTTCGCGTGGTCGCTCCTCGACAACTTCGAGTGGTCGCACGGCTTCTCGAAGCGCTTCGGCATCGTGCACGTCGACTTCGCGACGCAGCGGCGCACACCGAAGGCGAGCGCGCGATTCTTCGCCGACGTGATCCGAAGCGCCGGAGCGGTCCTCGACGGCACTGCCTGATCGGGCTATCGGACCGTCACCGCGACCTCGAGTGTCCGAGCCGGGCCCACGGGCGGCGCGAGGACATTCGTCGCGAGAGGGTGCCCGTCGACACTGACCGAGACCGCGCCGCCGCCGGCTGGGACTCCGCGCGCGATGTCGATCTCGAGCGTGGCGCCGCGCCACGGGCGGACCATCCGGGCCCGGTTCCACGAAGGAGGAAGGCACGGGTCGATCGTCAGGCCATCCCATCCGGGGCGCACGCCGAAGACCCATTCCGAAACGACGCGATGCAGCCACGCCGCCGAGCCTGTGTACCACGTCCATCCGGCGCGCCCGTGGTGGGGCGAGGCGGGACCGTCGACGTTGCCCGGAAGCACGTACGGCTCCGCCCAATAGCGCTCGGGATCCTTGTTCGCGGGATGGATCGCAACGAGGAGCTTCTCGACGAGCGCGGCGTCCTTCGCTTTCGCCGCCGCGGCGATGGCCCACGTCGCGGCGTGCGTGTAGACGCCTCCGTTCTCGCGGAGGCCGGGCGCATAGCGCGTGATGTAGCCGATTTCGGGCACGGGCCGGTCGAACGCGGGGGCGAGAAGCAGCGAGCCGGCCTCGGTGACGAGATGCTCCTTGATAGCCGCGAGGCACGCCGCCGCGCGGTCGGGCGGCGCCACGTCGTTCAGGATCGCCCACGTCTGCGGGTTGAGGAAAATCTTCCCGACGCGGTTCTCGGCGCTCCCGAGGACGGACCCGTCGTCGAGCGTCCCGCGCCGGTACCAGCCTCCGTCCCATCCGTGCGTGTTCAGGGCAGCCACGAGCGCGACGCGTCGCCCCGCGAAATCGTCCGCGAGCGCGGCGGCCCCCGTGCGGCGGTAGATCTCGCTCCAATCGCCGAGCAGGCCGGAGAGAAACTGGCCGAGCCAGACCGACTCGCCCTTCTCGAGGAGACCCACGGCCGAGAGGCCGTCGTTCCAGTCCCCGGCGCCGATGAGCGGGATCCCGCGCGGACTCATCCGCGAGAAGACGCGCCGGAACGCGCGCCCGACGTGCTCCGTCAGCGGAAACGAGCCCTCTTCGTCGAGGAACGGCGTCTCATCGCCCAGGATCGAGAAGTCGCCCGTCTCCTTGATGTAGCTCGCCGACACGAAGGCGAGCCACAGGAGGTCGTCCGTCATCTTCGTGACGAGGCCCTGCTCGGTGAGGGGGTGCCACCAGTGATAGACGGAGCCGTCCCGGAACTGGTGGCGCGCGTGGAGACGGATCTGCTCGCGGCACTTCGCGGGTTCGATCGTGAGCCAGACCTGAGAGTCCTGTAGCTGATCGCGGAAGCCGAAGGCGCCGCTCTGCTGGTAGTAACCGCATCTCCCCCAAAGCCGGGCGGCGATCGCCTGATAGCGCGCCCAGTCGTTGACGACGGTGTCGAACACGTGGTCGGGCGTCTCCATGCGGTGCGCGGCGAGGCGCGCGCGCCAACCCGCCGACACGTCCTCGAGAGCCCGGCGGCTTTCTTGGTCCGCGGTGAAACGCGCTCCGAGCGCGACGGCTGCTTCCTCCGATTCCGACGTCGCGAGGGTGAAGCCGAGCGCTCGTGATTCGCCGGGTGCGAGCAAGACCTCGATCTCGAGGGCCGCGATCGGGTCCTCGTGCCTTCCGAAGGCCGCGGCGCTGCCCGGCCCGAGAACGCCCGCGGGAGCCCGGAGGCTGCCGTAGCGCCCGATGAACGCCGCCTTGTCGCCCTGCGCCGAGACGACCTCGTCGGACGTCGAGAAGACGCTCACGTAGGGAAAGCTCGTGTTCCAGTGCCCGAACCGCTCGGACGGGACTTCCCACATGTGGTTTCGCGCGACGATCGCGCGGAGGGCGCCGTCGAACTTCGTCTCGAGGAAGAGCTTTCCGAATTCGCGCCGCGGGGCGGGCGTGACGCCGCAGCACCATTCCAGATACCCGAAGAGCCTGAGCCTCCGGGGCCGGTCGGACGTGTTTCGCAGCGTCACGCGCCAGATCTCGACCGCGTCTTCCGCGTGACAGAAAAGCGTCCACGCCGCCTCGATTCCGGAGCGCGCCGTTTCGAACGTCGTGTACCCGAAGCCATGGCGGCAGGCGAAGGAGTCGAAGGGCGCCCAGACCGGCGCGGGCGACAGGGACCAGACCTCCCCGCCGTCGGTGTCTTTCACGTAGAGAAACTTCCCCGAGACATCCTCGACGAGGTCCTGCTGCCAGCGCGTCACGACGGCGAGCTGCGAGTTCTCGAGGAACGAAAAGCCGCTTCCCGTCTGACTCACGACGAACCCGGCGCGCGGGTTCGCGACGACGTTGACCCACGGGCGCGGGGTTCTCGGGTCCGTGATGACGTATTCCCGGCCGTCGTCCGAAAAGTGGCCGTAGGCGCCGGGGCGCGTCGTTTCGTTCATGGCAGCGCGACGACCTCGGCGGGGATCTCGCGCAAAAGAATCTCGCCCCCGCGAATCACGGCGGGCTTTCCGTTCACGGTGGCCGAACGCGGAACGCCCGCCAGCGGCCACGCGAGGGCGAGGCCGCCGGGGGGAAGGCGAACGCCGGCGATCCGCGCGCGCACGGCGCCGCCCGACGCCGAGACGGAGAGGTCGAGCGGCCCGTAGATCGTTAGAAGCCCGTCCACGCCGACGCCTCCCGGAGCCCGCACCCATTCCTCCGGGAATCCTGCCCCGAGGAGGAGAGACGCCCCGTCCGTGCCCGCGCCCTCGCGCTCGACCGCGAAGAAGTCGAGGAACGAGCGGATGAAGTCGGTGCCGACCCACGTGTGCGGCATGTCCCCGATGAAGCGGGGCGCGCGCGGATCCCGGCCGACGACCTCGGCCCACTGGTTCCATGCGGCGGGCCGGCGGTCCTTCATGAAGAACGCGAGCATCTCGTGCGCCTCCGTCTTCCGGCCCAGCCTCACGAGCGCGCCGACCGTTCGGAGCTCGTAGGGCGTGTAGGCGTCGCTCTTACTCGTCCCGTCGCGCCGTTGCCGCGCCTCGCTCAGATAGCGATCGAACGTGCGGGTCAACTCAGCCCGCGGAAGCTTTTCCTGGAGGCCGCACGGCGAGAGCGAGGCCGTCGTCGAAGTCGGGTCGAAGTCGTGCTTCTCGACCGAGGCGGGGATCGTGTCGAGATGGTTTTGCTCGATCGTCAGGGCGATCGAGGCGAGAAGGTCCCCTTCGAACTCGGTTGCGATCGCCGCGAAGCGGCGAGCCTCGTCCGGATGGGACAGCGCGAGAGCCAGATCGACCGCGTCCGCGAGGCCCTTTCGCGCGAAGGCGTCGTCCCAGTACGAGTGGACCGGCTTGTCGGAGTACCCCTCGTGACTGATCGACTCGGGGAGAAGTCCGTAGAAGGCCCGCTTTTCGGCCGCCGCGTACTCCGGCGTCCGGCGCTGCCGCCGGAGCGCGTCGATCGCGGCCACGGTCCTCTCGATCCGCGGCCAGAGAGCGTGGAGAGTCGCCGTGTCGTGCGTGAAGCGGAAGTACTCGGCGGCGAGGAAGAGGAACTCTCCGTGACTGTCGTGCTCCGGCACGGGATCGGCGCCGCGAGCATCGACACAACACGGGATCCTTCCGTCGGGGAACTGCTTCGCGGCGTACGCAACGAGGAACTCGCGGACCTCCCGGGTATGGCCGAGCCTGAGGAGCGCCGACGACGTGAGCGCGCCGTCGCGAATCCAGGAGCGTTCGTACGCGCGCGAGCCGGGTTGGATCCACGGTCCGTCGCGGTTGACGAGGACATACGCGAGGTTCGACTTCAAGGTCGCCACGAGAGATTCCGCGAAAGGGGGAACCCGGAAGCGCACGCGGTCCACGGCCTCTCCCCACCCTTCGGATGCGCGCGTGAGACGGTCGTCGAATACTTTCTTAGAAAGGGTCAGAGGGACCGAGTCCCCAGCGTGGAGCGGCACCTCAAGGACGACGCTGCCGGAGCCGCCCGCAGGGATCTCGAGATCCCAGGCGAACGCTCCCGACGCCAGGCCCGTCTCGTCGCGTGTCTCGCGCGCCGCCGGCACTTCCCCTTTCAGAAGAAAATCCGAAATCGACCCGGCGTCGAAGGGGGCGCCGCCGCTTTGCGAGGGGGCGGGCACTGCGACCATCCAGCGCGTGCCGTTCACCGTCGCGGTCCCATCGCGAAAGGACAGCGACGTGATCCGCGAAACACCGTGGGGCGCGTTCAGGAACTGCGTCGGCGGATTGACGAGGAACGGGCGGATCGCCACGAAGAGCCTCGCGCGCGCGACCGCGGCGCCCGTGTTGCGGACGCGATACCGCGCCCTCAGGACCGAGGCCCCCGCGGCCCCGTCCACGAGCGCCGTCACGTCGAGGGAGAGGTCGCCTGCCTTCCACGTCACCGTCGGAATCGGGAGGTCGCGCCTCTCGAGCGCGTGCGAAATCGCGGCGTCGTTCCACGTCACGAGCCGGCCGTCCACGAACAGGAACGGCTCGAGCGAGAAAGACCCCTTCCCCGGCTCGAGCGCCCCGTCTTCGCCGACGAGGACCTCCTCCGTATCGGCGTCGACGCCGGCCACCGTCCAGTAAGTCTGCTCGCCCAGGAAGGCCCGGGGATATGCCCCTCGCGGCTCCGATTTCGCAATCGCCGCAACGAAGTCGTTCAGGGTCGGAGCCCACTCGACCGGCTTCACCTCGACGGCGGGCACGCCGAAGTCGCCCGGCGGGAGGACGAACCGGAGGAGCCTCGCCTCCGTCTCGGGAAGATGAAGCCACGCCCGCCGCGCGCCGCCGTGCTCGACCCGGCGGACGGTCGACCACACGCGGCCGTCGGACGAAATTTCGACGGTAAACGCCGCGGGAACCGCGGATCCCGTCCAACCGACGATGACGCCCGAGAGCTCGCGGAGCCCCCGGAGATCGACGAGAATTCCTTCGAAGGTCCGTGTGACGCCCGGCTCCTGGAGCGCCTGGGGCTTCTCCCTGGCGGCGAGCACGGGCTCTTCCACCTCTAAGAATCCTTTTCCCCCGGTCCCCGCCGACAACACGATCTCGAGCGCCGCCTTCTCGGGGAATGGCCCCCCTCCGGCCGGGCCCCACGCGAATTTCACCTGCCGCTTCTTCACGGCGATCGTCTGCCAATCGGCCGAAGCCGTGAATCCCTCGCGGCGGGACCACCAGACGTTCTCGCCGCTCGCGTCCACGAACTTGATCTCGAGCGTGTTCGCCGTCCCCGCGCCGCGCACGCGGAACGAAAGGGTCCAATCCTCCGAAAACGTGAGGGATCCCAGCCGGCGCACGCCGGCCCAGCCCGAGCCGCCGTGAAAGTCGTACGACATGCGTACGCCGGGCAGTCCGGTGGAGAGAGACGAAAGGGAGACGTCCACGCCCGCGGATGAGACCGGCGTCCAGACAGCTCCCGCGGCGGGGCCGGCCAGAAGGCACGCGAGCACGAGGGCGACGCGCTTCATTCCTTCAGCCCGCCCGCCGTGATGCCCTCGATGTACGCCCGCTGCATCGCGAGAAACAGGAGGAGCACGGGCAGGACCGTCAGCACCGAGCCCGCCATCATGAGCTCCGTGTCCTGCGCGTGCTCGCCAACGAGATTCGCGAGCGCGACGGGAAGCGTGTACTTCGTGTCGTCGGTCAGAACGACGAGCGGCCAGAGGAAGTCGTTCCACGTTCCGAGGAACATGAAGACGCCGAGCGTCACGAGAACCGGCTTGAGCAGCGGCAGGACGAGGCGCCGGTAAATGAGCCACTCGCTCGCACCGTCGACCCGCGCCGCGTCGAGGAGCTCGTCCGGGATGGAGCGCGCGAACTGGCGGACGAGGAAGATTCCGAAGATGCCCGCCGCCGACGGAAGGATGACGCCGAGATACGTGTTCACGAGGCCGAGGGACCGCATCAAAAGGAAGAGCGGGAGCATCGCGATCTGAACCGGGATGACCATGCCGAGAAGAAGGACCCGGAACAGCCGATCCCGTCCGGGGAACCGGAGCTTCGCGAACGCGTACCCCGCCATCGAGTTCAGGATCACCGAGCAGAACGTGACCGAGGACGCGAGGAGAAGGCTGCTTCCGAACGCCCGGCCGAGCGAAAGACGTTGAAAGAGGTCGCGGTAGTGCTCGAACGTGATCCGGCTCGGGATGAACCCGGGCGGGAAGGAGCTGGCCTCGCCCGTCGGCATGACCGAGGCTGACACCATCCAGACGAGGGGGGCCATCGTCAGGGCCGCCCCGAGGACGAGGAGCGCATTCACCCCGAGGGGCGCGGCCCAACGCTTCACGCCCCGCCTCACGTCTCGCCGCCCTTCTGGACGCGAAACTGGATGACCGTCGCGACGAGGATCACGGCGAAGAGCACGAACGCGATCGCGGCGCCGCGCCCCATGTTCCAGAACCGGAAGCCCTCCTTGTACATGAGGAGCGACATCGTGAGCGTCGAGTTGAGCGGGCCGCCGGACGTCATGACGTAGGGCTCGGCGAAGAGCTGGAAATAGTCGATCGTGCGCGTCAGACCGACGAGGAGCATCGTCGGCGCGAGAAGAGGCAGCGTGATGCGCCGGAACTGCTGCCAGCGGCCGGCCCCGTCGAGACGTGCCGCCTCGTAGAGAGACTCGGGAATGCCCTGCAGACCCGCGACGAAGAGAATCGTCGAGAACCCGAAGTTCTTCCAGATCGCGAGAAGAACGATCGCGAGGAGCGAGAACCGCGGGTCGCCGAGCCAGTCCACGGCCGGGAGGCCGATCAGCGTGAGGCCCCGGTTCAGAAGCCCGAAGCGGGGATGGTAGACGTACCGAAAAACGACCGCCACGGCGACGAGCGTCGTGACGACCGGGGCGAAGAACGTCGTCCGGAAGAAACCCTTCGCCCGCGCGAGCCGGGCGTTCACGAGGAGAGCAGCCGAGAGCGCGACGAGGACCGTGAGGGGGCTGCCGAGAAGGACGAAGACGAGCGTGTTCTTGAGCGCGGTCAGGAAGACGGGGTCGGAGAGAAGCGCGCGGTAGTTCGAGACGCCGGTGACGCGCGCGTTCGACGGGTCCGCCAGCGCGTAGAGGTCGAAGTCCGTCGCCGAGAGGAGAAACGAGGCGGCGATCGGAAGGAAGAAGAAGACGACGATCACGAAGAGGCCCGGCGCGAGGAAGAAAAGCGCCGCGCGCACTTCCGCCGGCGTTCCGCGACGCGTTTCAACGCGCATGGGCCGCCTTCCGGGCGAGCACCCAGCGGCGTTTCGTGAGAAGCCCCGACACGTCTTTGTCGAGCGCGAGGAGCGCCGTGTCCACGGTGACGACGCCGCGGATCGCGGGCTCGAGGTGCTCGGCGATCTTTTGCGCGATCTGCTCCCATTCAGGGATGCGCGGCGCCGCGGCGACGTTCTCGAGCTGCGCCTCGAACGCGCGAGCCTCCGCGTCGCCGGAGAGGATCGGGTCCAACCAGGCGTCCCGGCGGGCCGGAAGATCCCCCGCCAGGGCGTAGAACCGCACCTGCTGGGCGGGCTCGGAGAGGAACTCGATCAGCTTCCACGCGTCCTCGGACCGCTTCGAGGTCCGGAAGAGCACGAGGCTGGATCCGCCCGCGAGAGAAACGCCCGGAACACCGTGCACGCCCGGCACGCCGCCGGCCGCCGAAGGCAAGGGCGCGGTCGCCCAGGAGTCTTTGAGGGATGCGGGCAGGCGGCGCCGGAACTCGCCGAGGTTCCAGGGGCCGGTGATGTACATCGCGAAATCGCCCGCTGCGAATTGCTGATAGAGGTTCGAGATTTGCGTGTTCGCGACGGGGGGCGCGAACCCTTCGCGGAAGAGGTCCACGTAGAAGGTCGCGGCCTCGCGGAACGCGGGCGAGCGGAAGGCCGCGTCTCCGCCGTCCGCGGTGAGCAGCGACGCTCCGTTCTGGAGACCGAGAATCACGGGCTGCGCCCACTCGTCCGTCGGGAGGAGGATCGCCCAGCGACCCGGTCCCGCCCGCGCCCTGAGGCGGCGCAAGGCGTCGCGCCATTCAGCCCACGTGCGTGGCGGCGCGTCGACGCCCGCGGCCTTGAGGAGATCCTTGCGATAGAAGAGAACGCGCGTGTCGACGTACCACGGCACGCCGCAGAGGACACCCTCGACGAGATTCGTGTCCCAGATGCCGGGAAAGTAGCTCTTCGCCGCGATGACCGAGGAGCGCGCGACGCGCGGCCCGAGGTCCTCGAGCGCGCCGAGCGTCTGGAACTCGGGCAGCCAGGTGTTGCCGATCTGCGCGACGTCCGGCAGCGACTCGCCCACGAAGGCCGTCAGGAGCTTTTCGTGCGCGGCCGTCCAGGGAATCTGCTGGACCTCCACGCGCACGCCGGGGTATCGCTCGCGGAACGCCGGAAGCAGCTCCTTGACGACTTCGCCCTCGCGTCCCAGGCCCCAGAAACGGACGGCCCGCCCCGAGCCTCCCCGCGCGCAGGCCGCTGCCGCAAGAAGGACTGCCAGAATGGAGAGAGCGGCGACGCGCTTCAGATGCGCCTCAGTGCGCCGCGCCCGCGAGCCAACCGCCCGTGAAGCCGGCTTGCCGCAACCCGCGCACGACGCCCTGGTTCTTTCGCATCGTTCGCCACACGAGTCCGCTCCTCTGATTCTCGATCATCGCGAGGATGGGGCCCTGGTCGATCCCGAGCGCGTCCACGTCGAACCAACCCTTGCCCGCCACGACGCGGCCGTGCCTGAGCGAGGCCGCGAACGTGAACGTGGGGTTGAACGCGTCGCGGAATCCGTAGGGACCGAAGAGGTCGCTGCCCCAGCGCGACACCATCGTACGAAGCGCCCTGACGGACAGGTCGGGCGTGAAGGGCAGCGAAGCCGCCGCCGCCGAAGGCGTGAGCGTGCCGTCGTCGCGCACGTCGCCATAGCCTGCTCCGCGCGCGGCGTAGCTGTAGAAACGCACGCGGCGGCCGTTCACGTCCCGCTCGACGTCCGCGGGACCGTCGCACGCCGAGAGGCCCCACACGTCCTCCCCATAGCCCGCGAACCCTCCGGGGTTCGCGATCGCGTACGCCCGCTGGGCGAGGGTCGCGCGCCGTGAGTTCTCGAAGTAATCGATCCCTTTCCCGCGCATGTATGCGTCCTGGATGCCCTCGAGGTCGAGGAAGACATGGGAGTACTGATGCCCGAAGAGCGGAGCGAAGTTGACGAACGTCTGGCCGTGGAACGTCTCCCATTTGTACGTCGACGTGTAGGCCGGCCACGCGTTCTCGGGGGCCGGATGCGTCGGCGACCCGAGAGCGAGAACGTAAACGATCATGGCTTCGTTGTAGCCCTTCCAGTCGTAGGTGTGAAAGCCCTTCTCCGGCGTCCAGCCCATCGAAATCCGTGGCGGGCGCGGCGTCGCGGCCCATGCCCAGTCCGCGCGCCGATAGAGCTCCTCCGCGAGGGCACGAACCTCCGCCTCGGCGGGATCCGCGCCGTCGAAGTACGACTCACAGAAGAGGGCGCCCGCGAGGCACAGCGCCGTGTCGATCGTCGAAAGCTCGACGGTCTCGAAGCGTTGGCCGCTCTCCATGTCGAGGAAGTGGTAGAGGAATCCGCGAGTGCCCGAGACGCCCGCGGCGGCGGGGCCGGCAGGCGCGTCGCGAAGAAAGCGCAGCGTCGTGAGCGTCCTCTCGAGCGCCGCATCGCGCGTGACCCAGCCCCGCTCGACGCCGATCGGATACGCCGTCAGGCCGAAGCCGACGGCTGCCACGCTCGAGAAAGAAGGCGTCGGCTCCCGGTCGGGAACGAGGCCGTTCTTCGGATTCGTCTTGTCCCAGAACCAGCGGAACGTGCGCTGCTCGAGGTCGTCGAGAAAAGCGATGTCGGAGGCTGTGAGCGCGACCCTTTCCTGAGCGATGGGGTGGACCAGCGCCGGCGGCACGCCGGGCCGCGCGCACGCGACAGCGAGCGCGAGGAGCGCGGCGAGCCCCGATGCGCGGCCGGAGCGAGCCGGCCGAAGTGGCCAGGCTCGCCCCGGATGCCAGCGATGAAGTCTCACGCCGGCTGCCGTTCCCGTCGGATCAGAAAGAGAAGCGCGCGCCGAACTGCACGCGGCGCGGGTTGAAGGCGCCGTTCGCCTTGCCGTAACTCGCGTTGATCTCGGGCAGCGCCGGCTTGAATCCCTCGTAGTACTGCTCGTTCGTGTAGTTGAAGGCGTTGATGACTTCGGCGATCAGGCCCAGGGTGTAGGACCCGCCGAACGTGATGCCCTTCTCGAGGCGGAAGTCGATGCTCTCCGTCCACTTCCCAGGTGTACCGCCTCCCACGAGGTCCACGCACTTGTCCCAGCCGAGAGAGCAATCCGTGGAGAAGTATGGATAGCCGGAGCCGAGGCTGGCCACCGTGCTGAACCGGAATTCGAGCGGCAGTGCGACCGTCCCCGTCAGGAGGATCGTGTGCTTCTGCGCGATGGGGCTCCTCTGCCTCGTGCCGTAGATCGGGTCGAGAAGGTTGAAGCTGAAGAGGTCGTTACCCGT
>JARXKK010000023.1:0-18751 GCA_030278895.1 Acidobacteriota bacterium | reverse complement strand
GTGAGCTGGTCCTTGCTCTTGACGCCGCTGTAATTCAGGGAGGCGGTGAACATGCCGAAGTTGTGGCGCGCGCCCGCGCTCCACTGATCCGAGGACGGGGGCTTCGTGTTGTTGTCGAGGAGGTAGACCTCCGGCGGGTCGGTCGTGCCAGAGGCGATGAGGGTCTGCAGGCCCGCGAGGCTGAGGTACTTGGGATCCCACATGACCGCCGGCCGCCCGTCCTGCGGGCTTCCGTCCTTCGAGAACCAGATCGTCGAGACCCGATACTGAAGCCGGAACTTCTCGTCGAGGATGTCGTTGAAGAGAGTCCGGTCCGTGTACTTCCCGTAACCGGCGTGCACGATCGTCTTGCCGTCGCCGGTCACGTCGTACGAGAGACCGACGCGCGGCTGGACGGCGCCGTAGTAGGTCGGGCGGTTCGAACCGTCCGAGAAGTAGCTCGACGGGTAGGTCGACGCGAATCCGCTCCTCACGTTCGCGGGCGTCACGTAGCTGTTGTTCAGCATGTCGGTCTCGAAGTCCCAGCGGAGGCCGATGCTCGCGGTGAGGCGCGAGTTGATCCGCCAGTCGTCCTGGAGGTAGGCGCCGAACTCGCGGTTATTCGTCGAGAGGTCGGGGTTCCCGGAGCCGATCGTCGCGCGATATGGCATGTCGCCCGGCGTCACGAGGAACGTCGAGGTCCGGTAGTTGAAGACCGGATTGCCGTTGAGCGTCTTGACGACGTGGTACTTCATGTAGTCGAAGGTGATGCCGCCCTTAATGACGTGCTCGCCGGCTGCCCGGAAGCTCGTCAGGGTCAGGTCGTCGCGAATGGCGAAGCGGTCCTGCGTGAAGTTTTGCGTCGTGCTGTTGTTCCCGATTCTCAGGAGGCCTTCGAAGTCCTGCCCAATGACGCCCTCCTGCTGCGGGGAGGGGTTCCACTTGTACTGCTGGTAGCTGAGCGTGGCCTCGTTCAGGTATTTGTCGAGGAGCACGGTGTGCTTGCCGCGAATCGTATAAATGTCCTGCTTGAGGTTGGTCGCGGCCTGAACGCTCGTCTGGCCGCCGAAGTCGCGGATCTCGGTCTCGTGCCGGTAGTCGCCCGACACGTCGAGAGTCGAGCCCGCTCCGAGCAGGAACGAGACCTTGCCGAAGCCGAGCGACGCGCGAAACGGGCTCGTGTAGAGGCCCGCGTTCGGCGCGAGGGAGGCCCGGAGAGCGGCCGGCCAGTTCGTGTTATTTCCGAGGAACACCTCGTTCTCGCGGTCCTGATAGTTCCCTTCGTACGAGGCGAAGAAGAAGACCTTGTCCTTCGCGATCGGGCCGCCGAGAGACAGGCCCGGCTGCCAGCGCGTGTATTCGGGCTTCGGCGTGCCGCGCGCCTCGGTCAGCTCGTCCTGGCTCACGAGGGACTTGTTCTGGTAATAGGCGAAGGCTTCGCCGTGGAAGTCGTTCGTCCCCGACTTCGTGACGGCCGAGATGATGACGCTCGACGCCTTCTGATATTCGGCTTTGTAGTTCTGGGTGATGACACGGAACTCGGCCACCGCGTTCTGGGGGAACGGATTGCCGCGGCTCGAGTCCTGGCCGACCGCGCCGCCGAGAAGGATGTCGTTCTTGTTCGAGGTCCCGTCGATGAAAACGTTCGTGTTCGTGGCGCCCTGTGCTCCGTAACTGATTTCCTGGCGGAGATCATCGTGTGACAGGCGCACGCCGGGCGCGAGAGCGGCGAAGTTCAGGAAGTTCCGGGTGGACTGCGGCAGGTTGCTGATCTGGTCAAGGGACACGTTCGTCGCGACTTCGGACGATCGGAGCTCGACTTCGGGAATCGCCTCACCGCCCACGGAAACCGCCGCGGACAGCTTCCCGGGCTTCATGTCGAAGTTGAACTCGATGACCTGGCCGACCTGAAGCCGGATCGTGGTCTTCTGCTCCTCGAAGGCCGTCGTCCCGCCGGCCGTCACCGTATACGGCCCGGGAGGGACAACGACGACATAAGCCCCATCCGTGCCCGTGACCGCCGAGCGCTGCAGCCCGCTGTCGGTGTTGACGGCCGTGATCGTCACGCCGGGCAGCGGCCCCGAAGCATCCTGGACGACGCCTTGAAGCCGCGCCGTCGTGGTCTGGGCCAGAGCGGGCAGACATGCGCAGAGCACACCCAGGAATAGAAGACGTTTCCAGATATGTCTCATGAATCCTTCCTCCTTGAACGAGAGCGACGAGTCGATGTTGGTGGTTTCGGGGGACGGCTGCCGGAGGAGCGCCGCGCGATGAGGCGGGTCGGCAGGGTTTCGTGGCTCGGGACGTGACGGTCGCCGTCTTTCAGCGCCGCGAGCAGGCGGTTCATCGCCCGCGCGCCGAGGTCCGCGATCGAAACGGCGATCGAGGACAGAGGCGGGGTCATGAAGCGGGCGATCGGAATGTCGTCGAAGCCTCCGACCGCGATGTCGCCGGGGACGCGGACTCCCATTTCCTGAAAAGCGCTCAGGAGCCCGATCGCCATGGAGTCGTTCGCGGCGAAGACCGCCGTGGGGCGCGGCCGCATCTCGATCACGAGAGCGGCGGCGCGGTAACCCGACTCCTCGGTGAAGTCGCCCGTCACCTCGAGCGCGCGCGCGTCCCTTCCACCCCCGGCGAGCACGGCGCGCCGGTAGCCGCGAAGGCGCTCGCGCGCGTCCCAGTTGTCGGCCGGGCCGGTCACGTGGGCGATGCGGCGATGACCGAGACCGGCGAGATGCTTCACCATCGCGGCGGCGCCGCCCTCGTTGTCGATGTTGATCGAGTCGAACGCCGCCCCGTCCACAGCGCAGTTCAGAAGCATGACGGGCCACCCTTCGGGGAGATTCGCGCTCAGCGTCGGCCCGTCGACGCCCGGCGACATGACGACCAGCCCGTCCACCCGGCCGCGCATCGAGCGGAGCGCCGTTTGCGCCTGGGCGCGGTCCCCGTGAGAGCCCGACACCAGGAGCTGGTATCCGGCGCCGCGCGCCGCGCGATCGATGCCGCGGATCGCTTCGGAGAAGAACTCGCCGAAGAGGTCCGGCAGAAGAACGCCGATCGCGTTCGTGCGCCGCGTGATGAGACTCCGGGCGCCGCTGTGAGGAACGTAGCGCAGCCGATCGGCGGCCGCGCGGACGCGACGGCTCGTGATCTCGCGCACCGGGCCCTTGCCGTTGAGAACGCGGGAGACCGTCGCGACCGAGACGCCGGCCGCGCGCGCGACCTCGCGAATGGTCGCGCTCACGGCACCGGCCTCGCGACGGCCCGTTCGGGGTCGCAATCGCCAGGTCTCGGAGGGCATTCGCGCAGCTCGCATCCGCTGATGTAAACGTTTACATTCTGTGAAAACAGGGATCGCCATGTCAAGGACGATCGCGAGGGCCTGGGAATCCGCGAGGGCCGACGCGGCAGGCTTGGGCCTAACATCGGGCGCGCGGGAGGACGGGATGGCCGGAGTTCGTCTGGAGAAGGTCGGCAAGGCATACGGGGAGACGCGCGTCCTTTCGGGCCTCGATCTGGACGTCGCGGACGGCGAATTTCTCGTCCTCGTGGGGCCTTCGGGATGCGGCAAGTCGACGGCGCTGCGCCTCATCGCGGGCCTCGACGAGCCCACCGAGGGCACGATCTCGATAGGCGGCCGCGTCGTGAACGGCGTCCCCCCGCGCGACCGGGACATCGCGATGGTCTTCCAGAGCTACGCGCTGTACCCGCACATGACCGTCCGCAAGAACCTCTCGTTCGGCCTCGAGATGCGCAAGGTGCCGCCCGAGGAGGCTGATGCGCGGCTCCGCGACGCGGCGGAGTTTCTCGGACTCGCGCCGTATCTCGACCGCACGCCGCGCCAGCTCTCCGGCGGACAGCGCCAGCGCGTCGCTCTCGGTCGCGCGCTCGTGCGGCGGCCCGCGCTCTTCCTCTTCGACGAGCCGCTCTCGAACCTCGACGCGGCGCTTCGCGTTCAGATGCGGGCCGAGCTCGCGAGGCTTCAGGAGCGCTACGCGACGACGTCGATCTACGTCACGCATGACCAGGTCGAGGCGATGACGCTCGGCCACAGGATCGCGATCCTCAAGGACGGGGTCCTTCAGCAGGTCGGCCCTCCGCTCGACGTCTACCGCAACCCCGAGAACCTCTTCGTGGCGGGCTTCCTCGGCACGCCCACCATCAACTTGCTGCAGGCTCGCGTGGCGCCGGGAGGGACGGTCCTTTCCGGCGACGGATTCGCCCTGCCGATCCCACCGGCCCTGCGCTCAACGACGGCGGGAAAGGACGGACTCTCGGTGGTGGTCGGCATCCGGCCCGAGCACCTGCACGAGGAGCCCGGCGCCGGACGCGCGCCGCTCGACGTGCGTGTCGCCATGGTCGAGCCGCTCGGCCACGAAGTGATCGTCCACGGACGCGTGGGCGCTCCCCCCGGCGCCGCCGTCGCGGCCCGCGTCGCGCCGGCGCATCCGCCCGAGCCGGGCGCCCTGCTCGCGCTGCACGCTGATCTCGACGCGCTTCAGCTCTTCGATGCGAGCACCGGCCGCCGTCTCGCCGCTCCCTGAGGTTCTCCGCCTATCGCGTCATCGGCAGATAGGCGCCGTCGCCTGTCCGCTGGCCCGGGCCGCCGCCGTCGTTGACGACGCCGTACGCGATCCACGGTGACGTGCCCGCCATCCGCGTGATCTTCACCCACCCGTTCTTCACGTTCTTCGCTCCGACGATTCCGGAGAGTTGCGCCCACTGCCCGGGCGCGAGCGTCGTGCTCTCGGCCGATCCGGAGGCGATGCCGCCGGCGTCTCCGTCGTACACCTGCGCCTGAAGCGTGATCGAGCCCGCGCCGGCCGTCTGGCCCGTGTTGATCATCGCAACGTTCGAGCGGTTTTGCCCGTCGGCGCGGAGGCCGTATACGTACGCGCTTTCGCTCGCCTCCTCGCCCGGATAGAACGCCGGCGTGAAGAGGCCGAACTGCCCGGACGCGGGCGACGGCGAGGCCGTGCGCGCGCCCGCGAAAAGGTCGTTCACGCTGACGCCGGAGGCGGAGACGTGGAGGGAGCCCGCGTAGCTTCCGCCGGCCGGCCCGACCGCGACGCCGCGGCGCCGCAGTTCCGCGATCGCGCCCGGGTAGATGACCTGCGAGCGCGCCGGGACGGATATCGCCACCGACCCGCCCGCGCCGGATCCCGGCGAGAGGGACTCGCGATAGGAAAGGTTGAACGTCGCGGCCGACGCACCCGCGTTCGAAAGAACGAGCTCGGACACGAAGGCACCCGTCTCGACGAGCACGGGCACGTTCAGATACTCGCCGAATACAGCACCGCCCGCCGTCGGGAGGACGAAGGAGCCGTCGCTCGTGCCGTTGTCGTTGATGACGGCGTACGCGCCGAAAGCACCCGCGGCCGAGACCCGCTCCACGGTCGCCCAGCCTGTGGCATAACCCGGCCCCTCGAGGATGCGGTTGTACTGCTTCCACCCGTACGCCGGCAGCACCGCGGAGGCCTCGATGATCGAGCTCGCGCCAGTCCCCTCGCCGCTCCAGGCCGTGACCCTGAGCGTCACCGCCTGCGCCGAGGTGTTGTAGACGGCGAGGTTCGTGCGATCGGACGCATTCGTGCGCAGCCCGAAGAGCGTGAGGAGGCCCGTGCTGCCGCCGGTGTCCGGGTCGATCGCCGCGTAGGCGAGGCCCGCGGCGCCCGCAGGCTGCGGCGCGGCCGTCGCGGTCGTCGTGCGCGCCGTGACGCTCACGGCCTCGACCTCGTCGAGACCGTCGAACGTCACGAGAAGCGTCCCTCCGACGGATCCGGCGCCTGTCGGGATCGGCACGCCCTTGCCGCGCAGATACGAAATCGCGTCGGCGACGACGAGCTGCTGCCCCGCGGCGAGCGTCTCGCTCGCGCTCCCGCTGCCCGTCCCGATGGACGCCGTGTAGAGGAGCGACACCGCCGCCGTCTTCGCGCCGCGGTTCGTCAGCGCAAGCTCCGTCGTGTAGTGCGCGCTCCCGGTGTCGACGTCGAGCACGATCGGCACGAGGCGCCTCGTGCGGCGCGGCACGTCGAGCGCGCGGACGCCGTTCGCGCCCGTCCCCACGATCAACCGGCCCGTCGGCCCGGCCGCGAGCGCCTTGCGTGAGATCGAAGGGGGCGGCGACGGCGGCGCGACACCGAGCGAGAAGATGGGCTTGGTCTCGAGGCTCTTCTCCTGGATCTTCCACGTCGCCCCGTTGTCCTCCGAGAAGAAGAGCCCCTTGCTCAGGCCCGCATACACGCGCGAGCCGTCCGCCGCGAGCGCGTAGACCGGCCGGTTCGACGGCAGCCCGTTCGCGAGGCGCGTCCACGTCGCCCCGGAGTTCGTGCTTTTGAAGAGGCCGTGCGTGTCGGGCGTGCCGAAACCAAACGTGCCCGCGTAGAGCGCACCGCCGTCGACGAGGAGCGAGTAAACCGAGTTCGGACCGGCCGGGTTCGGCGGCGTCACGGCCGACCACGTCGTGCCGGCGTCCGCGCTCCGGTACAGCGGTCCGTTCGAGCCGAGATAGAGCGTGTTTCCGGTCGACACGAGAGAGCTCACCAAGACGCCCGCCGGCAGGCCCGCGTTCGAAGAGGTCCACGTAGCGCCGTCGTTCGCGCTCTTGTAGACACCGCCCGGATTCAACCCCAGGAAGGTCGAGCTTCCAACCGGCGCGAACGCATACGGCGTTCCGCTCACGGGCAGCCCGATGCTCGCGCGCGCGGGTTCCGTGAACGTCACGCCGTTGTCGATGCTGCGAAAGAATCCGCCCTCGCCGCCGGCCAGAACGGTGGTGCCCGAGGCGTGAAGTGCACGGACGATCTTGTACGCCACGGCCGGACCGCCCGTGGCGGACCATGTGTCGCCGTCGTCGTCGGACCTCATCACGCCGCTGGAGTTCCCGAACGTGCCCGCGAAGAGCGTGTTGCCGACCGGCAGGATCTTCAGGATGCTGGCGAAGCTCGGCGCCGGCACCCTCCTCCACGTGGCACCGTTGTCGGTGGTCGAGAAAATGCCGTTGCTCGTCCCCGCGAAGACGTCAGGCCCCGCCGTCGACACGGAGTTGATCGTTTTCACGTCGATGCCGGGTCCCGTCGCGGCCCAGGTCACGCCGCCGTCAAAACTCTTGTAAACCACCGGGGCGGGCGCGTTGACGGCGGCCCAAAGAGACGTTCCGTCCGGCCCGATCACGACGTCGGAAGCCGCGCCGGCAGGCAGCCCCGCATTGACCTTCGCGAAACTCTGCCCGTCGTTCGTGCTGCGGTAAAGACCCGCTGTCGTCGCCGAGACGATCGAGCTGCCGGAATGAGCGAACTTATTGACGCCGAGAAAGCTCGGAAGACCGGGGACGGGCGCCATCGTGAGCCCGCCGTCGGTCGAACGGTAGATCCCGTTGTACGCGAACCCAAAAAGCACGGTCGCCGCCGGGCCCGCGCCGGAGGGCGGTTGGACCTCGAGCGCGGTCGACCCGTCCGAGTATCCGAAGGCGTTGTTCGCCGGCAGACCGGAGCCGACGATCGGAGTGAAAACTCCTGTCGCGGTGTCGTACCGGAAAAAGCCCGAGGGCGAATTTCCCGTCGTGTTGAAGAACCCGCCGATGAGGGACGTGTCCGTGACGAAGGTTGCGCACTGAAGGGTGTTTCCGGCAACGGCCGGGGGAAAGAGGAGATCCGACGCGCTGTTGTCCGAGAGGTCGATTTGCCTCACCCGGCCCGCGCCACCGAGAGCAAGGTGCGTCTTGTTCCTCGCTCCCGAGAACACGCCAACCCGAAACTCGAGGTGGTCGTCGAAAAAGAAGCCGTTGGCCTGGATTCCGAGCTCGCTGAGACCGCCCCGCAACTGAAGAATCGATTCGCCGCCCCCCGGGGTCGTGAAGAGCGTGTTCAGCGGGAGCACGTAGCGAGCGGTCCCTTGCAGCACGGACTCGTCGATCACGACGTGCAGGGCCGCGCCCTCGACGGGGATCGGAATCCCGATCGCCTGGGCGCCCGGCTCGACCGCTGCCGCCGGGAAAGACAGGAGAAGAACGGCGAGACACGTCCAGCGGCCGGAGGACGTCACTCGGGTGAATGACTGCTGCATTGCTGCCTCTCTGCACGGCTACTTTACTCCGGCCGGGGCACCTGAGTCTCAGTTCACGATCTCGTCCGAAGGCTGGCCGGGATCCGGCTGCGTCTCCCCCTCGATCCCCTCTTCCTCCATCTCCGACCGCCGGCGCCGCTTCCGGAACCCCGCGACGATCGCGAGAAGCGAAATTCCGAACCACAGCACCGCCGTGCTCGTGAGGATCGGGATCCACAGCCTCAGCGTCCCCTGCCGCTCCCAGAACGTCTCGCCGACGTCGATCAGCGTCGTGCCCGTCGCACCGCGCACGGCTTCGTCGAACGTGTCTCCGTGCGCGAGGCGCGCGAGGACGATGCGCGGCACCGCGGGGCCGTAGCGCTCGAGGAGGTCCTGCACGAGCGTGCCCGCGAGCGCGTAGCCACGCTCCACCTGCCGGCGGTCGCCCTGGAAGAGATCGTCGAGCTTCCACAGCGGCACGCGCGGGCCCGACAGCAGCCCGAACGCCAGCTCGGTCTGGTCGCGCAGCCGCCACGAGCGCGCGGCGAGCATCGCGACCCCCTCGTCGAACCACCGCGGCACGTGCCGCCCGCCGCTCGCCCGGTGGATGAGGACGTGTGCGACTTCGTGCGCGAGCACTTCCTCGAGGCCGCCGTCCGGGTATGACGCCGTGCGCTCGGCCAGGATGACGACGACGCTCCCCGCGTCCGTCGTCGCGGCATCGGTATACCCGGACACCCACGCCGGCATCTCACGCGCGAAAGGAGACGACTCCGGCGCGAGGACGACGCGGACGTCCGGTCCGGGCGCATCGAGGCCGACGAGCTCCATCACGCCCCAGACCCACGGACGCGGCCCGGCGGCGAGGCGGTTCGCGGCGGGCGGAAGGCCGGCCTGGGGCTCGAAGACGAGACGCGTCGGAACTACGGTTCCGGTCGCTTCCGCCGCGAGCGGCAGGACAGCAACAAGGGCAACGAGGAACAGAGCCTTTCCGATGCTGGCTAGGGTACCGCCACCATCTCCCGCTCGTGGCACGCGAGTTGCTGCTCGATTTCGCGGAGGTTCTTCACCATGAGATTCCCGGCAAATGTGCGCGCCCTCACCCTCGTGGGATGCGCGGCGCTCATTCCAGCGATTTCCGCCCCTGCGCAGGTCTCACTTCAGTTTCATTTCGGCGAGGACGAATACCACCGGATCGATTCCCGCCATCCTCTCCAGGGCCGGCAATACCAGACGATGGGCTCGCTCGCGCACACGCTCGACGAGATCGCCCAGGACTTGAACCGCGAGGCCTACCGCACTTCTCGCGGCGACCGGTCGCAGATGCGGCTCCTCGCGTCGATTTCGGACTTCTCGCGCCGCACGTCCGGCTTCCACCTGCGGATGGACAGCTATCTCGACTCGCCGTGGGACATGCGAAGTGAAGTCGACGACCTGACAAAACGGGCGCGCGGGGTGAACCAGAACGTCCTCCGCGCTCGGCTCTTCCCTCAAACGTACGCTCTTTGGACCAGCGCGATCGACGTCCTCGGCCGCATGCAGCAGGTTCTGCGCGGCGTCGACGTCGAGCTTCCGCCCCCTTACGCGCGCTTCGGAGGCGGGGAACACGGCGGCCACGGCGACTGGGATCACCGCGACAACGACCGTAACGGCAACGGCGTTCCCGACCGTCTCGAGGTCCCGCCGCCGCCGCCCGACCGCGCCTACGACCGCGAGCGCGCCGGTTCCCGGGCCGCGAACATTCCCGAGCTGCGGCGCCTCGGCAAGGAGCTCGACGAACGCGTCGCGGGCATGCGTGACGCGATGCCGCGCGGCGATCGCGACGCGCGCTCGCCCGAGTCGCTCGACCGTTTCGGCGCGGACGCGGGCCGGCTGCGCCAGAGGTTCGACGCGGACGTCGTCGACACGCGTGGCGTGCAGGACGTCGTCTCGCGCATGCTCGACGACGCGCGCCGCAAGAGCAACGAGCTGCGCACCGAAAGAGCCTACCGCGGCGAGCAGGAAGCCTGGCAGCGCGTCATCGAAATCCTGACCCGCATGCAGAGCCTGCTCTAGAAAGACGAGACCCCTAAAGCGGGCAGGCGGCCGGGGGCCTACTTTGTCGGGCCCCCCGCCGCCTTCGCCTCGACCGGCTTCAGCCGCGCCGTGTACGCCGCCGCCTGCGCGGGCTTCTTCCACTCGGTGTAGAGGCCGGCGATCGCCTTGATGGTCCTCTGCGGCACCGCGTTGTCCTCGCCGAGCGCCTTCACTTGAATGTCCAGCGCGCGCTTGAACGCGGCTTCTGACTCCGGGAACTTCCCGAGCTTGCGGAACGCCTGAGCCAGCCCCGAAAGGGTCGTGCCGACGTCGGGATGCTCGGGCCCGAGCTTCTTCGCGAGGCGCTCGATCGCCTCGCGGTAATTCGTCACCGACGCCTCGTAGTTCCCGCCCCGCAGGTAGACGGTCCCGATGTTCGCGAGGGTCCGCGCCACGGGCTCCGAGTCGTCGCCCAAAGCCTTGCGGCGCATCGCGAGGACGACCTCGAGGTTCTTCGCGGTCTTGTCCAGCTGTCCGCCGCGGAAGTAGACGTTCCCGAGGTTCTCTCTCGCGGACGCGACCTCCGGGTGATCCGGCCCGAGGAACGCGATGTCCATGTCGATCGCGTCGAGATACGTGCGCTCGGCGCCGGCGAGATCGCCCGCGTACATCTGCCCCAGCGCAAAGTCGCTCAACGCCTGGGCCACCTCCGGGTGCCGGTCCCCCTGTCTCTTCTTCGCGAGCGCCAGCCGCTCGCGGGTCAGGGCGAGGAGCTTCGGGTAGTCCTCCTCGGTTGTGGCGACACCGACGAGGATGAGGAGCGCGTCGGTCTCCACCTTCGCGGCCTGCGGCTTTCCGGCGGCGCCGGGCCCGCGGACGATCCGTAGAATTTCCTCGGCCGTCGCCTTCGCCTCCTTGACCTTCCCCACTCCGCTTTGCGCCATCCCGAGGTCGTACATCGCCGCGGCCGCCTCGACGCTTTGGGCGCCGTGGATGCCGCGCACGATCTCGAGCGCTTCGCGGGCGCACGTCTCGGCCTCGGCGTGCTTCTTCGACATCGAGTACATCTGCGAGAGCGCCGAGAGCGACTCCGCGGCCTCGGCGCTCTTCGGGCCCGCCGCCTTCACGCGCAGGTCGAGCGACGCGCGCAGCGCCTTCTCGCCCTCGGGGAACTCCGCGAGGTTCGAGAACGTCGCCCCGATCGTCTGCAGCACCGACGCCTCGACGAGAGGCTGGTTCACGAACGACGTTCGCGCCTTGTCCTGCGCCTGCCGCAGCGTATCCAGCAGCGACACGTTGCGAGAGCCCTTCGACCACGGGTCGGCCGCGCCCAGCGCGTCGAGGAGGAACGAGTTGATCGCGCTGGCCTTCGCGGCCTCGGCCGTCGCGCGGTCGCGCTCCTTCCGCACGCGCTGGGCCTGCACGACCATCGTCACCGCCAGCGCCACGAGCAGCAACGCGATCGCGCCCGCCGCCCCGACGCTCACCTTGTGCCGCGAGACGAGCTTCCGGATCTGGTACATCGTGCTCGGCGGGTGCGCGAGGATCGGCCGGCTCGCGAGGTAGCGCTCCACGTCGTCCGCGAGATCCGCCGCGCTCTGGTACCGGCGGCCCGGTTCCTTTTCGAGCGCCTTCTCCGTGATCGTCCGGAGGTCCGCATCGAGCGGAATTCCCCCGGACGTCGCCTTCAGCGGGCGGGGCGGCTCTTCGCAGATCGTGCGGATCGCCTGCACGACCGAGCTCTTCAACGTCACGTACGGATGCCCGCCCGAAAGCATTTCGTACAAAAGGACGCCCAGCGAGTAGACGTCCGTGCGGAGGTCGATGTCCCGGCTGTCCCCGCGTGCCTGCTCGGGGCTCATGTACGGCAGCGTCCCCTTGATCAGGCCCATCTCGCTCATCACGGTGGCCGCGGCGACGTCCGCGTCCGTGATGCGCGCGAGGCCGAAATCGAGAATCTTCACCTCGCCCGCCTCCGTCACGACGAGATTCGAGGGTTTGAGATCGCGGTGAATCACGCCGCGCTGGTGCGCGTAGTTCACGGCGAGGCAGATCGTGTCGAAGAGCCGCAGCCGCTCGCGTAGCTGTTCGGTCGTCGGCCGCTCGCCGCCGAGCCGGTCTCTCACGAACGCGCTCAGCGTCTTCCCCGTGACGAGCTCCATCGTGAAGAAGTGCTGCCCGTCCTCCGTGCGGCCGGCTTCGTAGATGGCCGCGATGTTCGGGTGCGCGAGGCGCGCCAGCGTCTCGGCCTCGCGCCGGAACATCCTGAGGTATGCCTCATCCACGAACTGGCCGCCGCGGACGACCTTCAGGGCGACGCGGCGGCGCGGATTCTGCTGCTCGGCCTCGTAAACGATCCCCATCCCGCCTTCGCCGAGCTTGCCGAGGATGCGAAATCCGCCGATTTCGGCGGGGAGCTTCTCGGGCGCGGCGAGCGGGCGACCGCCGCCGGCATCCAGCGTCGGGAATCCGGTGTGCGGGCTGCCTTCGTTGTCTTGCATGTCTTCGATGTTCTTGGTCACGAAGTGCGGCGAAGTCTACATAGGTTGACCGGCTCCCACCGCCCGGCCTAACGTGCGCGCGTGGACAACTCGAAAAGGCGCGTTCGGGCCGCCAGGGTCATCGCGATCGTCGCCGACGCCGTGCAGATCGGCCTCATGCCGCTCTTCGTGGGCGGCGCGCCCGCGGGCTTCGACGCCGTGCTCGACGTCGCGGTCGGCGCGGCGATGGTCGCGCTCCTCGGATGGCACTGGGCCTTCCTCCCCGCTTTCGCCGCCGAGCTCCTGCCGGCCGTCGACCTCGCGCCGACGTGGACGATCGCGGTTTTCTTCGCCACGCGGCAGTCGCGTTACTCTGTCTCTCAGGAGCCGGCTGTCCCTCCTCGACCTCCCCTTCTTCCTCCCGCCGGTCAAGGCTGAACACATGAGCGACAAACCGAAATCCGCCTTCGATCTCGCGATGGAGCGACTCGATGCCGAGGACCGCGAGGCCGGCACCAGGAAAGAGGCGCCGCTGAGCGCGAAGCAGAAGGAAGCCATCGCCGAGGCCCGACGCATCGCCTCCTCCCGAATCGCCGAGCGCGAGATCCTCTTCAAGGACTCGATGATGAAGACGCCCGAGCCGGAGCTGCGCGAGAAGGCCGAGGGCGAGTACCAGATCGACCGCCAGCGCATCAACGACGACTGCGATCGGGCGATCGAGGGAATCAGGCGGGGCAAGAGCTAGGCCAGGAGTGGAGGACCCCTCCGTCAAACGCCTGCTGCCCTGGATGGTGGCGGTGGCGTTCCTGATGGAGTCGCTCGACACGACCATCCTCAACACCGCCGTCCCGACCATCGCCGACGCGCTCGGCGTCGTGCCGCTCAGCATGAAGTCGGTCCTGTCGAGCTACACGCTCAGCCTCGCCGTCTTCATCCCGGTCAGCGGGTGGGTGGCGGACAAGTTCGGCACGCGCCGCGTCTTCGCGTCCGCGATCGGCATCTTCACGCTCGGCTCGCTCCTCTGCGGCCTCTCCACGAGCATCCACTTTCTCGTCGCCTGCCGCATCCTGCAGGGCATGGGCGGCGCGCTGATGGTGCCCGTCGGCCGCCTCACCATCGTGCGCACGTTCGAGAGATCCGAGCTCGTGCGCGCGATGACATTCGTCACGATCCCCGCGATGATCGGACCCATGCTCGGGCCGGTTGTGGGCGGTCTCATCGTCGGCTACTTCCACTGGCGGGTCATCTTTTTCGTCAACCTGCCGATCGGGCTCCTCGGCCTCGCCCTCGTCTTCCGTCGCTTCCCGGACTACCGCGCCGAACGCGTCGCGAAGCTCGACATTCTCGGCGGAGTCCTCTTCGGCTGTGGCATCGGCCTCCTCTCTTATGTGCTCGAGGTCTTCGGCGAGCACGCGCTGGGCGCGGGCGCGATCTTCGGCCTCTTCGCGCTCTCGCTCGTCCTCCTCGCAGCCTACTTCCGGCACGCGCTCCTCGCCGAATATCCCCTCCTCCGGCTCGGCCTTTTCCGCATCCGCACGTTTCGGGCGTCCGTCGTCGGCAGCTTCATCACGCGGCTCGGCGCGGGCGGCATCCCGTTTCTCCTCCCGCTCCTCTACCAGGTCGGCCTCGGCTACACGGCTGTGCAGTCGGGCTTCCTCCTCATGCCCCAGTCCATCGCCGCGCTGGGGATCAGGACGGTGATGCCGCGCATCCTCAAGCGCTTCGGCTACCGGCGCCTGCTGCTTGCGAACACGATCCTGATGGGAGGCGCCATCGCCCTCTTCGCCACGATCGGCGCCGGCACGCCCGTCGTCGTCATCGTCGTCATCGGGCTCGTCCTCGGCGCCACGGCTTCCCTGCAGTACGCCAGCATGAACACGCTCGCTTACGCCGACGTCGCCGCGCCTGACACCAGCATGGCCAGCACGATCACGAGCACCATGCAGCAGATGTCGCTCAGCTTCGGCGTCGCGGCCGCTTCCCTCGCGACGGCCATCTTCATTCCGGACAGATTCCGATCACACCCGGGCGAGCTGCTTCACGGCATCCACCGCGCGCTCCTCGTCCTCGGCGCGATGACCGTCGTCTCGGCGATCGTGTTCCGCGAGCTGAAACCGGGCGACGGCGACAACGTCAGCCAGCACGGCGAGGTCGCGACCGGGGAGTGATCCGATTCCTCAGTTCGACAGAAGCTCGCGATCAGCGCTTCAGCCCGTACCGCTCGCGAAGCGCCAGCTCTTCCTTCTGAAGCGCCTCGGCGCGCGAGCGCAGGGCCGAGGCCCGGGTCGTGACGCTTGCGAGCTGGGCGACGGGCTCGGACGATTCCATCGCCGCCTTCAGGGAACGCAGCACTTCGAGCGCGTCGTCGAGACTTCCGAGGCTTTCGCGGTAGTGCGCGGCGCACGGCGCGGGCGGCGTTATCGCGGCAAGGCGCGCTTTCGCGGCCTCCGTCTCTCTGATCATCTTGTCGAGGGCCGACGTGTCGCCGTTCGCGAGCGCCGCCGCCATCTCCTGGGCGATGCCGTTCGGGTCACCGCTCGCGGCCCCCGCCTGGACGCGTTCGACCGCGTCGAAGTACGCCGCGACGGCGGCTCGCTCGCCGTCCAGGGCAGGAGGGACCTGGGCCGCCGCCGTCTGCGTCGCGGCGCCTTGAACGGGGCCGGACGGCGCGGGCCCGGCGACCCAACCTTCCAATCGATCCATGATTCTGGTGGACGAAGTCGGCGGCGGCGGCGGAACGTTCTGGGCACGCGGGGCAGGCGGGGCGATGCGCTGGATTCTCGTCGAAGGCGCGGCGACACTTCCAGTTCCGGATTCCCGCCCCAGCGCGAAGGCCAGCGCGAGAAGCGCCGCGGCCGCGATGCCGACGATTCCGATCAGGAAGCCCCTGCTCACGCTGACTTTCTCCACCGCGCCTCCGGACTGTCTCTGCCATGGTAGCGCTCGGACGGACAGCGATTCCTCGCCACCCTCTTGACCGGGCTGCAGAAAAGCTCACCGATCGTGGTGCAGACGGGGGCGCGGTAGCTCTCGACGCTCCCGCTCTTCCGACATCTCGTCGACGCTGCGAAATTTCCGTACTCCCGGAGTTCGCAGCACAGGAGCGAGCCGCTCGAGGCTCGACAACCCGCAGGCAATGCGGAGATTCTCGGGGTCCAGCGGCCGAAGTGGAGGCGGCCCCTTCATCTCCTCCACCGAGCGAAACTTCCGCACTCCCATCACTCGTCCTTCAGGCCGAAGCTCAGCCGAATCCTGTCGGCATCCATCCGATCCTGCGGCCGCACCGCGTCCTTCTTCATCCGATAAAGCATACGCGGCGTTGCGACTCGCGCCTGAACTCCATCCACGATCACAACCTCGGCCTCGAGATCTTCGAAGCGAAACGCTTCGCCGAGACGCGAGAGGATGTCCATCGAGTAACGCCCATGAGGCGGCGTGTACTCGACGGCCGGATAGTCCCCTGCCAGGTCCGCGGCCGTGATCTCGTCGATGTTCGGGTCGTCTTCGAAGAGGCTTTTCAACGCTCGACGAAGCCTCCCAACATTCTCCTCATCGGCCGCCACGAAGAAGTCCGCGTCGCGGGTCGCTCGGACAATTCCCTGCGCCGCCATCGCCATGGAGCCCACGAGGACGTAGCGCACGCCCTCGCGCTCGAAAGCCGCGAGGATTCTTCTCAGCTCACCGAACTCCATCATCAGGCTTGATTATCTGCTCGTGGTTGGCGATTCACTCGCCGACGATGATCACAACCTTCCCCCTGGCATGCCCGCCCTCCAGATATCGGAGCGCCTCGGCCGTCTGACTCAACGGGAAGGTTCTGTCGATGACCGGCTTGACCTTGCCGGCCTGCAGCAAGTCTCGCAGCACTCCCAGGTCCTTGCCGTTCGGGTGCGCGAGCATCATGGCCATTTTCTGGCTCACGAACCACGAGGTCACCTTCGCGGCGATCGCGCGATCGAGCGGCGCGATCCAGCGTCCGTTCGGCCCGCCGACCGCCCGTCACGTGCGCACCCATCGTCTTCGCGATCTGCACCGCGAACCGTCGCGGCCCGATACGCGCCGAAGAATTGACACATACACGGTATCCATGTACGACCCCTCGGTGATCCGGTCGTTCGATGACGCGACTACTCGCGACGTCTTCTACGGGGAAGATTCACGGGCCGCTCGCCGCATCCGAGTCAACGAGAAGTTTCGAATCACGTTCCGCTTCGAGAGCGGACATGCATGGGAGGTACGCTGTGAGGACTACCACTGAGCCGGCTGTCGACGTCCGTCGGATGAAGCGCGTTCCCACTCACCCGGGCGAGATGCTGCTCGAGGAGTTTCTCAAGCCTCTCGGGATGAGCCAGGCCGATGCGGCTCGCAAGATGCGCATCTCTTCGAACCGGCTCAACGAGCTCATTCGCAGGAAGCGCGGGGTCACGGCCGAGACGGCTTTGCGCCTCGCCGACCTCCTCGGCACGTCTCCCGAATTCTGGCTCAACCTCCAGTCCACCTGGGATCTCTGGCACGCCTATCGCGCCGATCGTCGCCGAAGCGCTGCGTAGCTCCCTCCCCCTCACGAATCCGGCGTGTCCCTCAGGGCCCGGTCCAGCGCGGCGGCCGTGCTTCCCTCGTCGTCGTGCTCCAACATCGCCCGCCCCACGAGGCTCCATTGCCGCAGCGGTTCGTCGCCCTTGCCGGACTCGGGCCACGGGGCATCCCTCTTCAGCAGCAGCACGTCGATCAGCCACGACACGATCGCGGCGTCGTACAGGTCGTCCACGCACGAGTACTCGTCTCCCTTCCGGTTGACCCAGGCCTCGACGATCTCGACGCCCTCGCCCCTCTTTCGGAAGCGGAGCCGGTAGATGCAGATGCCGGTCCAGCTCCGGTGGAACGAGAGCCATCCCGCGGACGAGGAGCGCGTCCTCGGGACCCGTGGAGGCAGCAGCGCCGTCTGGCCGGCGCTCAGCGCGTGAGCCTCGTCGAGGTAGTTGTTGCCGACGCACTCGGCGCGCAGCCCGAACGACCCCTGCGCGGCGAACTGCACGTACACCCAGCCGCGCTTTGCCGAGACGACCAGATACTGATCCTCTTCCAGCGCACCGAGCGTTTCGGCGAGCTTCCTCTCGAAAGCAGGCCACGCGCCAAGCGGCGCTTTCCTGCGGGACGGGGACGGGAAATCGAGTCGTTTTCCGGTGAGTGTCATGAACAGAAGGTAACGGCCGTGGACAGACACCGAATGTCCGCCTCCTCCCCAAACCCGCAACTCAATCTTGACTTAGACCTCCGGAAGATGTCATATGACCGCATATGGCGGTCAGCTCTCCGTTCGGATCTCAGACCAGGACGCGGCTCCTGATCGCCTTCGAGCTGCTCAGGCAGAGCTATGCGCGGGAGCTGGCCCGGCTCCTGGAAGCGCCGCTTTCGGTCGTCCAAAAGGGCCTCGCGAGCCTCGAGCGCGACGGCCTCATCGCGGGCCGTCTCGTCGGTCGCACCCGCCTCTTCGAAATCAATCCCCGCTACTTCGCCGCGAAGGAGCTTCGCGATTTCCTCGACAGGCTCGCTGCAGCCAAAACCGACCTCAAGAGGCGTGCCGCTGAACTGAGGCGCCGGCCTCGGCGAACCGGGAAGCGCCTGTGAAGGTCACGGCTCGCGCGTCCCTGAAGAAGGTCGCGGCCGTCGTCTCCCTCGGGCAGCCTACTTGGCTCCGGGTTCCTTGATCAGCTGCTCGGGAGTCAGGCCGATGTCCTTCGCGATCTGACGGAAGAGAGCCGGCGAGATGTCCCGCTGCCGTGAAAAGGTAACGTCGTCTGGCGACCGTCGGGGTGGCGGTACTGCCGATGCGAGCCGCGTTGGCGCACCAGCTCGAATCCGAGTCGTTCGAGAAGGCGCTCGACCTCCCGTGGCTTCAGCACGGGGATCGAAGGCAACTCAGGCCACCTGCACCGTGTAGATCCCGATGAACTCCGAGGAGATCGCTGGCTCGCCGTCCTCGAGGAGCATCTGAACGACCTCCTTCAGGTTCTCGTTCAGTTCCTCCAGCGTCTCGCCCTGCGAGTGAGCCCCGGGAAACCCCGGCACGTAGCCTACGAACAGCCCCGTTTCGGGGCTTTTCTCGACGACCGCAGGGAACGTTCTCACAGGCGGGATTCTACGCCGTGGCCAGAGTTCCACCCTACCCCACCTTCCCCCCCGCCTCCTCCAGCAACCGCGTCACGGCGGCCGTTGCGGATGAGGCGCCGGTG
>JARXKK010000022.1 GCA_030278895.1 Acidobacteriota bacterium | reverse complement strand
AGAGCGGTGGATCGTAAGGAACGCGTGAGGCTGCGTCAAGCGCCTGGCTTTTCGCGAGTTAATCTCGTCTCGTGACCTCCGCGCCGGCCTCGCCTCCCACGGGGCGCTTCGCGCCCTCTCCCACGGGCCCGCTCCACCTCGGCAGCCTCGTCGCCGCGCTCGGCTCATGGCTCTTCGCGCGAGCGAAAGGCGGGCGCTGGTTCGTGCGGATGGAGGATCTCGACACCCCGCGCGTCGTCGCGGGCGCGGCCGACGACATCCTGCGGACGCTCGAGCGGTTCGGGCTGACGTGGGACGGGGAGGTCGTCTTTCAATCTGCCCGTCTCGCACATTACGAGACGGCATTTGAAGATCTGCTTAGAAAGAAAGAGATCTATGCCTGTGCGTGCTCGCGCGCCGACCTTCTCCGCGCGGCCTCGGCGCCGGCGGCGGGAGAA
Source organism: Acidobacteriota bacterium (assembly GCA_030278895.1). GTDB lineage: Bacteria > Acidobacteriota > Thermoanaerobaculia > UBA5066 > UBA5066 > Fen-183. The sequence goes on along the minus strand of JARXKK010000022.1, from coordinate 35,036 downwards.
GAGGGAGAAGAAGAAGATTCTGCGAATGAGGGTGGAGGGCGAGGCCGGCCCTTCGTCGCAATCGGCGCGATCTATCCCGGCACGTGTCGGAGCGGACTGCTTGCTGGTCGCGCCCCCCGCGCCTTCCGCTTCCGCGTTCCCCCCGGTCTCTTCACCTTCAAAGACATTCTCTTCGGTCCCATTTCCGAAGATCTCCGGCTCTTCGTCGGCGACTTCGTCGTGAAACGCGCGGATGGCCCCTTCGCTTACCAGCTCGCCGTCGTCGTGGACGACGCGGCGCAGGGCGTCACCGAGGTCGTGCGCGGGGCTGACCTCCTCGACTCCACCGCGCGGCAGATCGCGCTTCAGCGGGCTCTCGGTCTCCCGACGCCCTCGTACGCGCACCTTCCACTCGTCCTCGGAGCGGACGGGAAGAAGCTCGGCAAGCGGGACGGCGCGCTGCCGCTCGAGACGCTCGACGAAATGCGCATCCGCGGAACTCTCACGTTCGCGCTCAGCGTGCTGGGACAGGCGCCTGCGGCAGGGTCGCCTCGGGAGATGCTGGAAGAGGCGCGGCACCGCTTCGACCCGTCACGCATTCCGCGAGAGCCTCGGCGAGCACCGGGATGACGACGGCGAGCGGCACGACGAGGATGCGGTCCCACGACCAGCGCGCGTGCCACGCGGGATCCAGCCGGGTGAAGGCAAAGGACCCGATGAGCGCGCCGGCGTAGACGGCCGCCCACGCGAGAACGGCCCGCCGCCTGCGGAGCGTCTCCGGCGCGAGAGCGAAGAGCCCGGCCCCCGCGAGGAGCAGGCCCGCCGCCGGAACGGCCTCGGACACGAGCGTCGAAAGGGCGACCCCGAGGTTCGCGGGCGAGAATGCCGCGAACGCGAAATCGGTCGGCGGGAGCCGGGGCGCGAGCCGCCTCACGGCCAGCGCCCAGGGCACCGCGGCAAGGAGGACGGCCGAGAGACAAACGAGAAGTGCCGCACGGCCCCGCTTCGCGAAGCCGAGGACCGCGGCCGCCACGAGCGCCGCGACGAGCCCCTCGGGCTTCGTCCAGGCTGCGAGCGTGAGGAAGACAGAGAGCCGAAGGGTCGCGCCCGCATCCTCACCCGCCCGTTCCGCCTCGCCGGCCGCCGCGAGGACGAAGACGAGGAGCAGCCCCTCCGCGTATCCCGGGTACGTCCGCCAGTACGGAAGAAGCGAGACCGTGGCGCCCGCGAGGAGCGCGAATGGCCACGCGACGCGGAGCGATCGCGCGGCACGGACGGCGAGGAGAGAAGCCGCGAGGGCGAGAAGCGGCCAGAGCGGCGTTACGACGAGGTCGTCGAACGGCAGGCGCGCCCGCGTCGCGACCGTGAGGAGGAGAGGCCACAGCGGCGGGTACTCCGGGTGGGAGAACGCGCCGTCGGGGTCCACCCGGAAGAGCCCCGCGACGGACCCGGTCCGATAGAGCGCCCGCGCCTTCAGTCCCCAGATCGCCGTGTAGTCGTTCAACGCGAAGGGCTCGCGCATCGCGACGACGGCGGCCGTCGACACGCCGAAGACGAGAAGAAGCGCCGCGGCGGTTACAAGGAGACGGGACGCGGTGCGGCTCATGGCGCTTCCCGGGCGACCGGAGCGGCGGCCAGCAGGAATCCGTCTCGGCCGGCCTCGCCGCGCGCGAGCGTCACGCGTCGCGGCGCGAGGACGAAGGCTGCCTTGCGGCGCATCTCCTCGGCGGCCGCGTCCGGCAGGCCCGGCGGCACCGTGAGGACGACGTCGGCGTCGAGCGGCAGAAAGCGTTCGCGCGAGACGAGCGCCGCGCCGAGCTCCGGGTCGCGCCGGAAGAGGCGCGAGTTCAGGAGCCGCGTCGGCGTGCCGGCGCGCCAGAACTTCCGCATGACCGAGAGCGACGCCGGAAGAGGCGCGATCGACTCCCACGCTCGCCAACCAAGAAGAAGGAGCGCGGCGGACGTGAGGAACGCCGCCGCGAAACGCCGCACGGCGGCCGTCATCTCCGGCCGAGGGCGCGGCGCAGCGCCTCGATCCGGGCCTCGAGGGGCCGCGGGTCTGGCGCGAAGAGAGCGGCGCGGAAGGCCTCCACCTCCTCGGAGAGAACCTCGGCGACCCGCGGCGCGTCGGGGTTCTGGGTCTGGATCGCACGCGTCAGCGCAGGGTCCTGGTCGAGGAGCGACCCGACGAGGTCGAGGAGTCGGCGGAAGGACGTCGTCGCGCGCCCGTCCACGTCGAATGCGTCCACCTTCAGGCGCTCGAGGGCCCCCGCGCAGGCGAGGGCCGCGACGTGCGCGAGACCCATCGTGCGTCCGACCCAGCGGTCGTGTTCCGCGGCGGGCATCGTGCGCATCTTCAGGCCCTCGCCGGCGAAGAGGCGCGCGACGCGGCGCGCGGCAGACGCGTCCCCCGCGTCGCAGACCAGAAAGTCACGGCCGGGAAACCGCGTGTCGGGACCGAACATCGGATGCGTCGATGCGATCGCGACGCCCGCCTTCCGCGCGCGGGCGAAGAGCGGCAGGAGCGGCGTCTTGAGGCTCGCGATGTCGAAGACGAGGCCGCGCGGCGATCGCGCGAGAACGGCCGCGAGGGCCGCCGGCGCCTGGTCGAGCGACGCCGCGATCACGACGACATCGGCGCGCGCCGCATCGTCGAGCGTTCCGGAGGCGAATCCGCGCGGCGCGCCGGCCGGATCGACGATCGAAACGGCAAAACCGCGGCGCCGGAAATACCGGGCAAACAACTGCCCCATGCGCCCGGCACCGCCGACGAGGAGGACGGTTCGGCGGCGGCGGCGCACTACGGGGTCACGCGAACGAATCTCTTACCCATTCTCAGAAATCTTCCGTCGCCCGCGCCCTCACCGAGGCGCAACAATTCCGCGGCGGATTCGACCTTCGTCCACGCCTGCCCGTCCGGAGACGTCGAAACTGCGCCCTCCTTGATCTTCTGCCGCGCGATGTTCTTGCTCGCCGCGAGTCCCGTTGCCACCAGCAGGTCCGCCATATTTTTTTCTAAGAAATGCTCTCCGGGGTACAACCTGGACAGACTCATCTCGTCCGCGCTCACCGGTCCCCCCGCCCCCGAAAACCTCTTGTCGAATTCCGCGCGCGCCGCGAGCGCGGCGTCCCTGCCGTGGAAGTCCTCGACGATGCGGCCCGCGAGATCCATCTTCCGGGCCTTGGGGTGGACGGTGCCCACGGCGACTTCCGCTCGCATCGTCTCGATCTCGGCGGACGTCAGGTCCGTGAGCAGCGTGTAGTAGGTCCACATAGACGTGTCCGAGATCGACATGATCTTGCCGAAGATCTCGTCCGGGCTCTCGGCGATGCCGATCGCGTTGCCGAGCGACTTCGACATCTTCTCGACACCGTCCGTGCCGACGAGAAGCGGCAGCGTCATGACGACCTGCGGCTCCTGCCCCGACTCGCGCATGAGATCGCGGCCGACGAGGAGGTTGAAGAGCTGGTCCGTGCCGCCGAGCTCGACGTCCGCCTCGAGCGCGACCGAGTCGTATCCCTGGCAGAGCGGGTAGAGCAGCTCGTGGACGGCGATGGGCTTGCCTTCCTTGAAGCGTTTCGCGAAGTCGTCCCGCTCGAGGAGGCGCGCGACCGTGTATTTCGCCGAGAGGCGCACGAGGCCTTCGGCGCCGAGAGCCGAAAGCCACTCGGAATTGAAGGCGACCCGCGTCTTTTCCGGATCGAGGATCTTGAAGACCTGCGTCTTGTAGGTTTCGGCGTTCGCGAGAACTTCTTCCTTCGTGAGCTGCGGGCGCGTCACCTTTTTGCCGGTGGGGTCCCCGATCATCCCCGTGAAGTCGCCGATCAGAAACACGATCCCGTGCCCGAGGCGCTGAAAGTGGCGCATCTTCCGGAAGACGACGGTGTGACCGAGGTGAAGGTCGGGCGCGGACGGGTCGAATCCCACCTTCACGAGAAGCGGCTTCCCCGTCTTCAGCGAACGCGCGAGCTTCTTCTCCAGCTCGTCTCGCTTCTCGCAGGCCTCGACCCCCTTGAGAAGGAGGTCGAGCTGCTCGGGGACCGGCGGAAACGTGTTCACGAGGCTGCGATTGTAGCGGCGTCGGCTACTTCGACGCGCCCGCCCGCGCGCTTAGTCGCCGAGAAGCTCGCGGAGCCGCGCGAAGAGGAAGTCGAGGGCCACGGTGTTCTCGCCGCCTTCGGGAATGATGAGGTCGGCGTAGCGCTTCGAGGGCTCCACGAATTCCATGTGCATGGGGCGCACGGTGGATTCGTACTGCGTGACGACGCTCTCCACGGACCGGCCGCGCTCGGCGATGTCGCGTTTCAGGCGGCGGATGAGCCGGACGTCGGCATCCGTGTCGACGTAGATCCTCACGTCGAAGAGCTTCCGGAGCTCCGGCTCGGCGAAGATGAGGATGCCGTCCACGAGGATGACTTTTCGCGGCTCGACGCGGCGGGACTCGTCCGCGCGGCGGTGGACCTTGAAGTCGTAGATCGGCGTCTCGACGACCATTCCCTGCTTGAGCGCCTTGAGATGGCGGACGAGCAGCTCGCTCTCGAGGGAATCCGGATGGTCGAAATTCTGCCGGTCGAGGACGTCCTTCGGCAGGTCCACGAAGTCGCGGTAGTAGGAGTCGTGGGAGAGGATCGCGATGCGCTCCTCTCCCACGCGCTTGACGATCGCGTTCGCGACCGTCGTCTTGCCCGACCCCGTCCCACCCGCGAGGCCGATGAGGAAGGGCGTCACTTGAATGCTTCGAGCATCTCTTTCGCGGTCCCGGCATCCGCGCCCTTCGGCTCGAGCTTGAGGTACTCGTTGAAGTGCTTCTTCATGTCGGGGATCTTGTTGAGGTTTACGTCGCACATTCCGAGGAGGTATTGCGCCTTCGCGTGGTCGGGCTTGGCGTCCACGACCTTCACGAGAAGCGGCTCGGCCTCCTTGAACTTGCCCTTGTTGTAGAGCTCGACGGCCTGGTTGTAAATCACGTCGGGCTGGTCGGGGTTCGCCGCGATGTACTTCTTCTCGTACTCGGCGGTCTTCACCTTGTCGCCCTTCGCCCGGTAGGCCTCCATGAGCATGCCGACGAGCGGCGTGTTGTCGGGCTCGAGGGCGAGAGACTTCTCGCCGAGCGCGATCGTGTTGTCCCAGTCCTTCTGCTTGACCGCGATCGTGGCTCCCAGGCTGTACGCATTCGCCTTGTCGGGGCCCAGCTTGATGGCCTCCTGGGCTTTTGCGAACGCGACGGTCATATCACCGGCCTGATAAGCCTCGACTGCCGCGTTGTAATTCGACGTAAAGGGGTCTTCGACCTGCTTGACGACACCCTTTTCGATCGCCTGCGTCTGCGTGAAGAGCTGGGCGTCGAGGACCTCCGAGCTCCCGATCGGGACTTTCTTCTCCGTGTCGACGGAGATGTAGTCTTTTTTCTCGAAGTGGTACTGGTAGACGATCGTCGAGTCGTTCAGGATCGTCCCCCACTTCCCGTCCTTGTCGGTCTTGAGCTCCTGCCGGAAATTCGTGATGGCCTTCGTCGTGACGACGATCTTCACGTCGGCGAGCGGGACGCCTTTGCCGTCCGTGACCTTGCCCGTGATGCGCCCCTGCTGGGCGCCGAAAAGACCCGCGGGAAGAAGGAGAAACGCGAGAAGCGCGCCGGCGAGGGCGCGTGGGGTGCGGGGAGCGTGCATCGAAACCTCCAAAGCCGTTGCCGATCCCTTCCGTGCAGGAAGGGTGCCGATTCTACCGCCCGCACGGGGGCCTTCGGCACGGATCTGAATGCATCATTCCGGGCTCTGCCGCACGAAATGGGGTGTTCGTTTAGGCTGGGGCCGTGCGCAGGCGCCTTCTCCTCGGCCTCTTCGCGGCTTCGATAGCCGTATTGGCCGTCTTCGGCACCGGGTACCTCCTCGGGCGATGGCGGACAAGGCGCGACGCGGTGTCCTCGGCCCCGGTCGTCCAGGCCGTGCGACGCATCGCGCGGCTTTCGACGGTGGAAATGGAAATCGCCGATGTCGTGCGTTACGAGGAGGTGAGGACGATCCTCGTCTTCGACATTCCGAAGAACGCGACCCTGCGGCTGCGCGGAAAGGTGACCGGGGGATTCGACCTCGGGCACGGATTCGACGTGGAGGCCGACGCGTCGCGGCACCGCATCGTCGTGCGTCTCCCGGCCCCGCAGATCCTCTCCATCGACGACCGGCTCGAGTGGTTCGACGAGCGGTCGGGATGGCTCAACCCGATCACGCCCGCCGACCGCACGCGGTGGACCCAGTGGGCGCGCGCCGCTCTCTCGCGCGCCGCGAAGGACGCGGGCCTTTTCGAGAAGTCGGCGGCGCACGCCCGGGATCTCTTCACGGACGCGGCCGCGGCCTTCGGCTGGTCCGCGGAGGTGACGGTGAACGGGTCGCGCGTGCCGACAACGACTCCCGCGACCGGCTCCGCGCGACCCTGATCTCAGGCCTTGAAGGGCACGCGGCCCTGTGCGTCCTTGAGCGAGTTCGTCGCGATGAGGATCACGTCGATGAGCCACCAGATACCGCAGCCGCCGAACGTGAAGAGCTTCAGAAGCCCGAGGCCAACGTAGCCGAGATAGAAGCGATCGACTCCGAACGTGCCGAGGAAGATCGAGAGGAGGAGCGCGACGAGCCACTCCTTCGCGTCCGCGGGGCGCACCGGCGGCGCCCCGACGGGCGGAGCGGCCACGGCCGCGCCTGCCGCGGGCGGCGACGCAAGCAGGTCTCGGAACTCCTCACGGGTGTCGAGAGGAACCCAGCCCGATTCGCCCGTCTTGAACGAGAGGCTCGGCGCCGCGACGCGGCCCTCGGCGACCCAGGCGCGGATCGTCGCCTCGTCGACCGGCCCGTACTGACTGCCGTTGGCTCCAATGACGTAATACATCGCCCACCCCTCGCTGATCAGGAACGCATTCCGGCGCCGAAAGGTTCTCCTTCCGGGGCCGGACGCATCCTAACCCGCTAGCGCGACCGCGTTTCGGGGGGCCTATTCGGCGCCGGCTGCGATTGCTGGGGAGCGGGCCGCGCCTGCTGCGGGGCGGGTTGCGGGGGGCGCGCCTGCTGCGGAGCCGCCTGTGGCGGAGGCGGTTGCGCCGGCCGCGACTGCTGCGGGGCGGGTTGCGACCAGCTCTGCGAGCGCGCTTCGCCGCGCTGCCTCGCCTGAACCTCACGGTTCAGCTCCTGACGCGGAGCCTGATCGCGCGGCGCTTGCCGCGCCATCGGCCGGGGGTTCGGCATCGCGGGCCGAGCTGCCGGGCCCCGTTCCACGGGCTTCTCGTTGCCGCCGGAACCTCTCCAGGCATCCTTGTCGCGCTGCTGCCATCCGTCTTTCGTCCGGCGGTAGATCTCTCCGTTCCTTCCCGCATAGATGTTGTTCGACCGATCGACCGGACGGCTCGCGCCGAGGGAGGGCGGCCTCGGGACGTCACGAACACGCCCCGGAGGACGCCCGTAGATGTTGTTCGGACTCACGGGGCGAACGTCCCTCACGGGCGGATGAAAGCCGATCACTTTTCCGTCGGGCCCCTCTCCAGCACCGTTGCGAGTCCACCCGGGCGGACGCACGCCGCCGGGGCGATTCCTCGAGTAGTTGCTCACGATGACGGGCGGCGGACGGTATCCCCCGGGCCCGAACCACCCGCGCCGGCCTCCCCAGCTTCCGCCCATGCGGCCGGGTCTCCCCCAGCCGACGGGATGAAACCAGCTGCCCCAGCCGAAGCTCGTGTTGAAGAAGGGGTAGCTCCAGGAGCTGCCGAACCCCCAGCCGGACCAGGGTGTGTAGCGGGCGTGGTAACCCCACGTATACGGGCGCGGCCACCAGAAGCCCGATCCGATCCAGGGCCGGTAATACCAACCCGTGCCCCAGACCACGGTCCCGCCCCACGAGTAGCAGCCTTCGTAGCCGGGCGTGTAGCCGAAATAGACCTCGTCGGGCGACGAATCGTAGACGCGAACGTACTTCACGTTGTACACGGGCACGCTCGGCGGAATCTGGTCGATGTCGTCGCTCGGGACGGAGTCCGCGAGCGTCCAGGGACCCATCGGCGAATCCGCGACGTACCACACGGCGTTCGCGCAGGCGTAGTAGCGGCCGGCGATTCTCAGGACCGAGGCGGGCGTGTTCACCGCGTATTCCGTCTTCGTGCCCTCGATCGAAACGAACTTCGGCTCGCCGTCGTACGCGACGTCCAGCCTCGCCTCGGAGCGCTTGACGGCGGTCGTCTGGGGAATCTGCGCGTCGAGGAGGGCGTCTTCCGCCTCGTCCGTGCCGCGCACGCTCGCGCGCATGTCACCGGCGTCGGAATCGGGCGGAATGCTCGAGAAGGCCGCCGGGAGCTGGTCCGGGGGCACATATGTGTATGCGCCGCCCGAGAGCGACTTGCTCCGGAACCAGCGCCCCGAAAGCAGCACGTAGTAGTTCTGGGAGGGGACGTCGAGGAGGACGTCGCTCTCGGTGTTGTCCATCGAAAGGAGCTCGGTGCTGACTCCGGCCACGGGCTTGAAGGACGGCTTGCCCTCGGACACCACGATCTCGGTCGGCTCCGTCGCGACGGCGATCTTCGGTGGCGTCGCCGCTTGCGTGCCGTCTTCGTCCGGCGTGTCCTTGTCGTCCTTCTTCTGCGCCTCGGCCGCCTGGGAGGCGAGCGCGGCGATGTCGGCCGGAGGGCCTCCAATCGCGCGCCACGGCCCCTTCGCGTCGGCGGACTCGTACCACCATTTCTTTCCACCCGCGAGGTAGTAGCGACTGTTGCGCGTGTCGAGAACCATGAAAAACGCCGTGTTCACGACGAGCTTCAGGCCGGGCGCCGCCTCGATATCGCGCAGCTGCGGTTCGCCGTCGAGGAGCACGAGGACCGTGGGCTCCTGGGCGAAGAGCACCTTCGGAGGGTCGCTCTTCAGGCCCTGGGCGCTTTTCTTCTCACGATCGGCGACCTTCACGGCCTCGAGAACCCGGTCGTAGGAGATGACGAGGTTCCACCTGGGAACCTCGGCCTCGACGATTGCCGCGAATGTCTTCTCCTTTTCGGGTGTGATACCGGGGAAGCGGACGCGGCTCACCTTGAGCCGGAGGATCTCGACCGAGCGGTCGTCGCGATCGACGGAGACACCAGCCGAGAAGAAAATGACGCCAAATCTAGGCCTCTTTTCGTCCTTCTTCGTGACCGAGACGGCCGCGCGGCCCGTGAGCGTGTCCCCTTTGAAGGTCTCGATTTGCGGCTGATACATGACCGCCGTGTTGCCTTTCGATGTCGTGAACTCGCGCGGCCATGGGTCGGGCGTGATCTCGGCTCCACGGACGCCGGCGGCACCCGCGAGAAAGAGGAGCCCCAGAGCCACCCTCGTGAGATTCGATCTCATGTGCGTCCTCCCCCCAATACAATACGCGTCCCGGCGGTGGGATTCGCAAGCTCCGTGCCGCGGGGAGGAGGAGAAACATGATCTACGACGACATTCTCGGGACCATCGGCAACACACCCGTCGTCCGAATTAACAAGCTCGCGCCCGCGGGCACGACGATCTTCGTCAAATGCGAAGCCTTCAACCCTCTCGGTTCCGTCAAGGACCGGCTCGCGATCGCGCTCATCGAGGACGCCGAGCGTCGCGGCGTCCTCAAGCCCGGCCAGACCGTCGTCGAGCCGACCTCGGGCAACACCGGAATCGGCCTCGCGATGGTCTGCGCCGTGAAGGGCTACCCGTTCGTCGCGATCATGGCCGACTCGTTCTCCGTCGAACGCCGCAAGCTCATGAAGGGCCTCGGGGCGAAGGTGATCCTGAGCCCGGCCGCGAACCGCGCGTCCGGGATGGTGAAGCAGGCGAGGGAGCTCGCCGCCAAGCACGGCTGGTACATGCCGGACCAGTTCGAGAACCCCGCGAACCCCGAGTACCACCGGAAGACGACCGGCCCGGAGATCCTCCGCGACTTCGACGGGAAGCGCCTCGACTACTTCGTCTCCGGCATCGGAACGGGCGGGACGCTCACCGGGGTCGGAGAGGTCCTCAAGGCGGCGCGGCCCGACGTGAAGATCGTGTACACGGAGCCCGAGGGCGCGCCCATCGTCACGAAGGGAACGTGGGCCCCGCACAAGGTCCAGGGCTGGAACGCCGACTTCGTCCCGGGCGTCTTCAACCGAAAGGTCTACGACGAGGCCGTCCTCGTTAACGACATCGAGTCCCGGGACGCCGCGCGCGCCCTCGCGCAGAAGGAAGGGATCTTCTGCGGCATCTCTTCGGGCGCCACGTTCGCAGCCGCGGTCAAGGTCGCCGAGAAGGCGCCGAAGGGATCGGTCCTTCTCGCGATGCTCCCCGACACGGGCGAGCGGTACCTCTCGACGATACTGTTCGAGGGGATCACGGAGGACAGTGACGCGCTCCCAGCCTGACAGGCGCCGGATGCTGCTCGCCGCCGAGCGGGCCACGGAGGACCTGTCGCGCCACGGGCGCACGCGCGTCGCCCTCGGCTTTCCGAACTCCTACGAGATCGGAATGTCGAACCTCGGCTTCCAGTGGGTGTACCGCCTCCTGAACCGGGAGGAGGACATCGCGTGCGACCGGTTCTTCGCGGACGAGGACGCGGACCGGCGCGGGCCGCGCACGCTGGAGACGGACACTCCCCTCGGCGATTTCCCGCTCGTCGCGTTCTCGATCTCGTGGGAGATGGACTACGTCAACTTCCTCCGCATCCTCCCCGCCGCACGCATCCCGCTCGAGCGCACGGCGCGCGGCGAGGGTGACCCGATCGTCCTCGTGGGCGGCGACTGCGCGCGCATCAACCCCGCGCCGCTCGCGGCGTGGGTCGACGTCTTCGCCATGGGCGACGCGGAGAAGATCGTTCCGGGACTCGCGGACGTCCTCCGGCGCGACCTGACCCGGGACGCGACCCTCGCGGCGCTCGCCGCGCTTCCGGGGCTCTACGTGCCGGCGGTCCACGGGGCGCGGGCGGAAGGCGCCGAGGACGGGAAGATCGTCGTCCAGCAGTTCAAGGCCGGTGAGGGCGCGCTGCGCGAGCCGCCGCACACGACCCTCCTGACGCCGCACACCGAGCTGTCGGACAAGCTCCTCATCGAGATCGCGCGGGGCTGTTCGGAGATGTGCCGCTTCTGCTGGGCCGCCTACGCGATGGCCCCGCAAGTACGGGTGACGGCGGAGGCCGTCCTCGAGATAGCCAAGCGCAACCGGCCTCTCACGTCGCGCGCGGGCCTCATCGCGACAGCCGTCGCGGACCATCCCGAGATCCTCCCGATCCTGCGCGGGCTCCAGTCCCTCGACTACCACGTCGCGCTCTCGTCCGTGAAGATCGACGCGATCTCGGAGGAGATTCTCGCGATCCTCACGAAACAGGGAGAGCGCGCGCTCGCGATCGCGCCCGAAGCCGGCAACGAGCGCCTTCGCCGCGCGATCAACAAGAAGGTCTCCGACGAGATGCTGCTCGACAAGGTGCGGCTCATCGCGCGCTCGGGAATCACGCAGCTCAAGCTCTACCTGCAGGTCGGCCTACCGGGCGAGACCGCCGCCGACGTGGACGACGTCGTGGGCCTTGTGGATGCGCTGCGCCTCGTTTTTCTCGAAGAGGGACGCAAGCGCGGGCGCGTCGGCACGCTCGTGCCGACCGTCAACGCATTCATTCCGAAGCCCCACACGCCCTTCGAGAACGAGCCGCTCGACGACCCGGCCGCGCTCGAGGAAAAGATGAATCGTCTCGATCGCGCGTTCCGCAAGATGCCGAACGTGACGTTCCGGGGCATGCCGGTCGTCGAGGCGATCTGGGAGGCCTACCTCGCGAAGATGGGGCCCGAGTCGGCCCCGATTCTCCTCGAGGCCGCGGCCGGCGCCCCCGTCCGCCGCCTCGTGAAAACGCATCGCGACGCGCTGATGGCCGTCGTCAGGCCCGCCCGCGCGCTCGCGCTGCCGGAACACGAGACGCCGCGCGGCGTCTTCGACCCCCACGCGCGCCAGGCGTCGCCGTGGGGCTTCATCGCGAAGAGCTGAGAAACCTCAGTGCGCGGGCCGCCCCGCGGCTTCCGCCGGTTCCAGCCGGAGGACGAATCCCTGCTTCATCCTCACCGCGATCTTCCCGAGGTTCGAGAAGTCCTCGAGGGGGTTCCCGTCCAGCGCCAGGAAGCTCGCCTCGCAGCCGGCGGCGAGGCAGCCAATCTTCCGCGACGGGAAGATGGCGCGCGGCGTGGACTGGGTGAGCATTCTCACGAGCGCCGCGTCATCGAACACCTTCAAGCGCCGGACGTTCTCGACCTCGGCGAGGAGCGGCGGATGCCCGTCGACGCCGAACGCGACCGGCACGCCGGCGGCGGCGAGGAGCGCGAGGTTCTTCCGGTGGAAGTCGTCGACGGCTGCGTCGCTCATCCCTTCCCGGTCCCAGTGACCGAGAGTCGTCGTCACGACGCTGACCTTCGCCGTCGCGGCCCGCTTTGCGTCGCTTTCCGTGAGGAGTCCGAGCGGCAGGTGCGCGAGCTGATCGACGCCCGCCGCGAGCGCGTTCCGAAAGTCCTCGGCGGTCCTCGCGTGCGCCACCACGCGGAGATGTGCCGCGTGCGCGCGCTTCACGATGACGGGAAGAAGCGCGGGGTCGAGGCCGCGCTTTCCGAAGAACGAGGGATCGCTCCGCCGCTTCGAGAATTCCTCGGAATGCTCGAGGTACACCTTCAGGAAGTCGGGCTTGCCCGCGAGGATGAGCGGCCACTTCGCGTCGAGGGCCGCCGCGTCGTCCACGACGAAGTACGCCTGGTCCGGCATATCCGCCTTCGTCCAGCCGGGCACGGGAGGACGCTCGGCGACCCTGTCGTAGATCTGGATCGGGTGGGCGCCCATCGCCGTGAGGCCGCCGTTCGCATACGAAACGTCGACGCTTTCGGGTCGGTTGAGGAGCGCGCGGAAGGGCTCGGTCCACTTCGGGATGTTGTTCGTGTTCTGGATGTAGAAGTTCCCCGAGCGGAGGCGCTCTCGGATGCGGCCCTCGGCATTCGCGCCGCCGGCGAGGTCGTGCGTGTGCGCGTCGCCGTAGGGCGCGACGACGTACTTCCCGGAAAGGTCGAGCGTGGCCTCGACCGGGCCGTCCCACGCGTCCTGAAACGAGCCGGCGACCGTGTAGACCGTCCGCGGTGAGAACTTCTCCCCGTCGAACCACTGTCCGCCGGCGAGGCGGAAGTCGTGCCGCACGCCGCCGTGGGACAGGACAGGCCCGGCGGCGACGAGGAGCACGAGGAAAGCCGCGGCGCAAACCGACATCCCTGAAATCCGCGAGGCGCGGCCATCGCCATCACTGCTATCGAGCATGAGGTCTCCTTGCAAGGGAGAACGCGCCACGCCCGCGCAAGTTTCGCTCGCCCCGAAAATCAGGGACGAACCTCCTCGGGCGAGGGACGGTTTCCGCCTTCTCGCCGCGAAAGGCTGCGACGGTCCTCTACGTCTCGCTGGGGTTCCCCGGATCCGAAGTGCTGCTCGCCCGGCTCGGCAAGCACGCGAAGAGCGGCTCCTGCCTCCACGTCAAGAAACTGGCCGACCTAGATAAGACAGTGCTGTCGGAGATAGTCGTGAAATCCGTCGCGGCGACGCGGAAGAAGTACGTGAAGACCGTGAAAGAGTAGCGGCTCGCATAGTCGGGGACTAAACTGGAATCCGGAGAAAGGCCATGAAGACCGCCACGGTCCAACCGATGAAGAAGGTGCCCCTCAGCGACTTGTCCCGGCCCTCACGGTCTACGGAGTCCGTTCTCGTGACGTCGCGTGGCAAGATTCTCGGTGTCTTTCATCCCCTCCCGGGTCCTGACCAAAGCATACCCATTGAGGAACGGCGGAAGCTTTTCCGCAAGACAAGCGCCCGTCTGGCGCGTCAGCTCCGAGACCGCGGGATCACCGAAGCACAGATAGACCGTGACATCCGGGCCCTCGGGAAAAATCGCGGCGGACGCTAACGTCCTGCTCTCGGCCGCCGTTAACGGCGCAGCGCGAAGGGTGTTTCTATCCGACTCTCTCCTGGTGGTGACCACCGAAGCAACTCTCGCCGAGACCAAGGAGAGATTGTCGTTTTTTGCAACGCGGTATCGCCTTCCACGATCCTCGGTCAGCGCCCAGTTCGCCGCCCTGCCGTTGGAAATCGTCCCGGAATCGCAGTATCGGAGCCATCTTGCTGAGGCGCATCGCTACCTCGGCAGGCGCGATCCAAGCGATCTCCCCTTGGCCGCCCTCGCACTCAAGCTCGAGATCCCGATCTGGTCAAACGACCGAGACTTCGAGGAGCTGCCTCTCATCGCTTACCCAACCGCGCGCCTCTTGAAGATTCTCGGTATTTGACGTCCATCGACGGGTTCCGTGCTTCCTCTGCCGATGAATCATTGAATTGATGTAGACGGAGTCCCAGCCTTCTGATGTGACCCCAGGCCCCGCGCGAATCATCCGGTTCCTGGAATTCTCGACGTCGGTTCTCATGGCGTTCGCGCTGTCGAGCCTCTTCGGCTGCAACCACACCGATCCAGTCGAGCCCGCCGTCTCGACGCCGACCGGAACGCCGACCGTAGGACCGACACCGACACCGACACCGACATCGGCGCGATCGCGGACGAAACGAAGCGTGCCGACGCGCGGGCGCTCGTGAGGCTGATGCAAGCGGCCGCCGGCGAGAAGCCGAAGATGTGGGGACCGTCTATCATCGGATTCGGGAGCTATCCCTACGTCTACGAGAGCGGGCGCGCGGACGATATGCCGCTCGTCAGCTTCTCGCCGCGAAAGGCCGCAACCGTTCTCTACATCACGAGGGGGTTCCGGGGCGCCGATGCTCTGCTCACCCGGCTCGGCAAGCACACCACCGGCGGAAGCTGTCTCTAAATCAAGGAGCTCGCTGCCCTGGACCAGAAGATGTTGAAGGAGATCGTGGTCAAGTCCGTCGCCGCGATGCGGAAGAAGTACCCGGGCTAGCCGACTCAACCCACCGCCGAGGGATCGTCTCGCAGCTCACTGGAAGTGTCGTCTCCGAGTTCAATACCTCGGAACTGCCGTTCGCAAACGCTGTCCTTGCTTAGCGCGTGCTCCCTGATGCATGTGAACCATTGAACTGCCTCCACCGGGAACTCACGTTGTTCATGCGACGTTGCAGATTTTGCATAAGGAAGAAATCATATGACAAAAAGATTGATCGCGGCGTTGGCCGCTTGGGCGGGCGCGGGGCTCCTTGCCGCCACAGCGACAGCTAGCACTATCCCCCCACTAGTCGTAACGGGGATCCTTGAGGGAGCCACACATACGGGTGGCACCCTTATCGTTTCCGTAGAAGCCACGCGCCGCTCATTCAGCAATTTGCGCGTCGATCTATCAGCGCTTGGAGGCGAACTCGGGACGCCGGCGGCCCTTCCTGCCTTCGGACTCTATCCTGGAGTTCCCGTCCGCCTTTCGATTCCAATCACCTTCGCCGCAAGCAAATCGCCGGAGGAAACGCGCTCGTTGGTCGTCCGCGTGCTCCCGCCCTCGGGCTTTCCGATCACAACGCGCATCTTCCATTTCATCGGCCGTCCGGGTTTCCCGATTGCGGAGCTAAGTCCCACCGAATTCGAGGGGATCCTAGCAACTCATGCGGCTGACAACGCGACCGTCGGTGCCAACGAAGTGACCGCTCAACTCATCGCGGCGACGCTTGCGCGCAAGAAGCGGCCGGTTCCATCCACATTCGGTTCCGTCTCAAGAGAGACCTCGAGCACAGGTGCGGCGGCATCGCCAAGCCAGGCAGCTTGGGACCGCGCCTCAACCTCTCTGGGCCCGAGTCCACAGAGCCCGCCTGACCAATGTGGCCAGCTCCATCAAGATGCTGACAACTACGCGATCCCTGTGGTTGGCCAAGCCTTCTATTACGACCCGCACGAACAGGCGACAATCCATTTGGCGCGCGGCTACACTGTTGCCGTGGACACGCAGGTTCTCTGGTCGAACCTCTGCGATGATCAATACCGAACGACGCGCTTCTACGGAACTACGGATGATAGCGGGAGCTATTCTATGACGGTCACGAGCTCCGTGGCACCCGGGACAGGTAACCCCGTGATTTCGTTTCTCGCAGTGGCGCCGGATGCCGGCGTGAGAAGCGGCACTGCAGGCATGTCCCCGGTCACGCAATCGTTGTTACCCGGCTACCATTACGGCGCATGGCAGGCGGGCACGTGGAGAATGTATCCTCTTTTCGATCCTGCCAATTCCTTCTACGCGTTCCTGTTTCGTTGGAACAATGAGATTAGATCCTTGCAGTCACGTTGGGCCGACAACGGATTCGGCTCGTACTACACGCCCTTCAAGGCTGGCTATGACAGCAGCGCTCCGAACGCCGCCGCGTTCGTGATCGCGTCGCCCGGGCTGGTGGCCTTCAACGACTACGGCGCCTATACGATCAAGTGGACTATGGCGCACGAGTTCGGCCACTTCTTCCAGTACCAGCTTCAAGGAGGCTCGCTCGCGGGTGGTGGGGAGCATTACTACTGTGGAAATTCCGGCGACTCGACGGCCTTCGTCGAGGGGTTCGCCGACTGGCACGGTGCCTGGTGGGAAACGGATGGCAGAGACTTCATCGTGCCGTGCGACGGTGGGGACTGTTACGGGTGCGCGTCCGCGGGCTGGCGTCTTGAGGGGAACGTCCAGGCTTTCTTCTGGGATCTGTTCGATCCCGTGAACTCGTCAACGAGAGACGGCGGAGTTGACACGGTCATCTACCCGCTGAACCTTCTTTACAACTGGAATTCCTACTCGTCCTTTCCAAGCTTCTTTAACGACTTCCAAGCTCGGGGACTCTACAACTCGGCTGTCCCCGGCATTCGAACCGTCAACAAGCTGGACGTTCCGGAATGACAGCGCGGGCGTGGGACGCGAGCAACTGCTCGCGTCCCACCCTCCCGGACCTCTGCGAACCCGGCAGGCCGCCGCGTCATTTTGCCAGGTGGGCGCTCGTTCTCCTCGTTGGCCTCGGGGCGTGCGGGCACGATGACCCTGTGGAGCCGAATACTCCCATGCCTTCTCCTGCGGCGCCCGCTACTCCAACGCCGCACATACCGCCGCCGCCTACGCCGACACCTTTTCCATATGAGTCCACGTTTTGCACGCTTGTGAATGACCTACCGGCGCAGTTGAAGCGGGGCGAGGAATTCGTCCTCAACGCGAGCATGGTCGGCAAAGCAGGCATCGGCAGATGGGATAGTTCCGCTCTCGTCTGGGGATTTTTTCAGGACGTCGTAGAGCCGGGAATCATTCTCGCGTTTGAAGGGCAGGGGGTCCATGCGTTTGGGGCCACGGGCGAGACTGGTTGGAGCGTGGAGGTCGCAGGCGGGCCCTTTCAAGAGGCAACTCGACTCTCGTTTTCGGTGCGGCTGAAGGTCCGCCAAAATGCGCGATTGGGATATGCCCTCATCGGTCAAGAAGCCTCAGTTTTCAAAACGGGTATGGAAAACTCAATTCCCCAACGGCGCCTCTTCTACATCGAGATCGTTCCGTGATCACGTGAACGAACGAGGTCTGGCCGCCTAAACCCCTCAGCCCCGCGCCGCGCGGAAGTAGGTCTCGGCTCCCGTCTTGAGGAGAGCGGTCACGGAGTGGAGAATGATCGTGAGGCCGCGCGCGGCGAGATCCTTCGCGCGCGCGCCCGTCTGCGCGACCGTTCCCACGACGAGCTTGTGTTTCTTCGAAGCTGTCACGACGCGGTCGATCGCGGCCTCGACCTCGGGGTGGCCCGGCCCGTCGGAGAACCCGAGCGCGAGCGCGAGATCCCGCGGGCCCACGATGAAGCCGTCGATGCCGGGCACGGCCGCAAGCTGCTCGACACTCTCGAGCGCCTCTTTCGTCTCGATCTGCGGCAGGACGAGCGTCTCGCGGTTCGCTCGAAGGATCCAGTCCTCCTGCTTTTCTTTCCCGAGGAGAAATCCGTTCGCGCGCATCGCCGCGAGGCCGCGCAGGCCGTCGGGCGGGTACTTCACCGCCCCGACGAGGCGCCGAACGTCCTCTTCGGTCCTCACGCCCGGCAGCATGATTCCCGTCATGCCAGCGTCGAGGAACTGGAGGATCAGCTTCGCATCGAGGCTGCGGGGCCGCACGAGCGGCGCGAGACCCGCCCCCTCGCACGCGCGCACGACGGCCGCAGCCTCGATCGCACTCCCCGTCCCGTGCTCGGTGTCGAGGATGTAGAGGTCGAAGCCGAGAAGCCCGAGCGTCTCGACGAGGTCCGGCTCGACGTTCGGGGACAGCAGGCCGTGCACGACCTCGCCGGCCCGAAGCCTGTCTTTCAGAACGCCTGCCATCTCTCTCCTTCGGGCGCCTCAGGCGCCGATGCGCTGGAGCGCGCCGTAGAGGTCGTTCGCCGTGGGCGGACGCTGCGCGGGCTCCTTCGCGAGACACGACATGAGAACGCGCTCGAGAAGGTCGGGCAGGTCCGGCCGCAGGCTCGTGATGGGCTTCGGCTCGTAGGACACGTGCTTGCGCATGACCTCGCCCGGCTCGCGCCCCTCGATCGGCCGCTTTCCGGCGAACAGCTCGTAGAGAACGATGCCAACCGAGTAGATGTCGCTGCGCGCGTCGAGCTCCCGTCCCCGCGCCTGCTCGGGGCTCATGTAGTAGGGCGTGCCGACCGTCTGCCCGCCCTGCGTCGCCGGGTCGGCGCCTTCCGCCGCGCGCGCGATGCCGAAGTCCATGAGCTTCACGACGCCGTTCGGGAGAACCATGATGTTCGGCGGCTTGAGGTCGCGGTGAATGATGCCGGCCTCGTGCACGGCCGCGAGGCCGCGGCAGAGCTGCTTGGCGATCTGCAGGCCGGGCGCGAGCGCGAGCGCGCCCTTCTTGTCCAGGATGTCGCGCAGCGTGGTGCCCGGCACGTACTCCATCGTGAGGAAGCGGAGCCCGTCCGCCTCGCCGAGGTCGTGCGTGCGCACGACGTTCCGGTGCGTGATCTTGCGGGCGAGCCGGATCTCCTGCTTCAGCGTCTGCCCGACCGTGGCGCCCTCGTCGAACGCCTCCGGCTGAAGGACCTTCACAGCCACTTCGTCGTCGAGCTCGCGGTCGAGGGCGCGGTACACCGTGCCCATCCCGCCCTTGCCGAGCATGCCGAGGATCTCGTAACGCCCGGCGAAGACCGTGCCCGTGCGCGGGCCGGCGAAGGCGCGCGCCGCGGCGTCGGGAGGCACCGGCGACGCCGACGCGGCGAGCGTCTGCGCCCGCGTCGCGCCGGCGGCGGGGCTGCGCATCTCGGCCAGCATCTGCTCGAGGGCGGCCTTCTCCTTCAGCTCGCCGACCATGGCCGAGAACGCGCGGGCGAGCGCTCCGACCTCGTCGCCCCCCGCCTCCGGCAACTTCACGTCGAGATTTCCCTCGCGAATCTCCGCCGCGCCCTTCGCGAGCTCGGCGAGCGGGCGGGCAATGCTGCGGCCCATCGCGAAGGACACGGGCAGCGCGAGAAGGAGCGCGAGGGCGCCCACGAGGAGCAGCGTGTCGCGGATCCGCCGGAACGCCGCCGTCTCCTCGTCGCGGGAGCGCGAGACGACGAATGCGCCGAGCGTTTCATCCGTCGCGCTCTTCAGCGGCACGGCGGCAACGATGCGCCGGTCGCCCGCCACGGCGACGTCGAGCGGGCCGACCGCCTGTCCCTGTCCGAAGAGCGAGTCGACGGCGGCACGATCGGCCGCGAGCGCCGCCACGAAGAGATCCCCCCGGAAGGCCTCCGTCGCCGCCGAGAGCTCGACGCGCGGCGCCTCTCCGCGCTTCGCCGTGTTCGCGAGAAACCCCGTCTGGCCGTTCGTGATGCCGCGCAGCGTCTTCGCGCGCTTCTCGTCGAGCGGTGTCGCGACGGCGAGAACGCCCCGGAGGCGCCCTTCCCCGATTGCCATGTCGCCCGCGAGGACGGGCACGGCGGCCACGGTAGCGAGAACCCTTCCCTCCCGGATCACGGCCGTGCCCGGCATGCCGAGGAGCGCGTCCGCGACCCACTTCACCTTCGCGAAGGACGGGCGGCGCTCCTCGTCCACCTCCTGGTCGTTCCGGTCGAGAAGGACTCCGTTCGCGTCGAAGAGAAAGACCGTCCGCGCGTTGAGCTTCGCGGCCTTGTCGAGGGTCCAGTCGTGAAGGGTCTTCGCGTCCTTCGCGTCGAAGAGGCTCTTCGTGCCGGGCTCGTCCGCCACGCTCGTGACCTGCCGGCGAAGCGAGTCCTCGAGGCTTCCCTGGTACGCGCGGAACGTCTCCGGCATCGCGGCAAGGCTCTCGCGAACGCTCTTCTCGGCCACCTCGTTCGCGCGCCAGGTGGCCACCGCGATCGCGCCGCCGAGAGTCAGGAGGACGAGGAGCGCCGTGGCGACGGAGAACTTCGTCGCGAGCCCCGGGCCGCTCCGCTTCGCGGTCTTGATGAGCGCGGAGGCCGGCGGCGGCGGTGCCGTCGGGCGGTCCAGCGGGATGACCCGGGTGGATTCGCCCGAGGTCGGGTGCGGAACGTCAGTACCGGTTCGCATCGTCGTCCGGCGGAGGATATTTCTTTCCGTACTTGTTCGTGTGGGGCGCGTCCTTGAAGGTCGAGCCGTCGAGCACGATCGCCAGCATGACGGTCTTCCCCGCGGCCACGTCGACCGTACCCTGATAGTCGCCACCCTTCTCGTCCCACGCGCGGACGGCGACGCGCCCGGGGGGCACGCGGGTCAGCACGGCGCCTCCGTCCGCGCCGGTCTGCGCCCAGATCGTCCCGTCGATGACGAGGAGATAGGCCGCCATCTGGGGATGGATGTTGCAATAGACGCGGACGAGCCCGGCCGTGTCGAACGTCATCGCGCGGGAAGCTCCGTTGCGGTAGAGCCCGAGATCGAACTTCGCATTCGGCGACAGGCTGAAGACGTTGTGGAAGATGCCGTCGAGATTCGGAAACTCGACGGTCGCCCCGACGGGCACCGCCGTGATGCGCGGGTCGAAGCGCTTGCTCTTCGACGCGATGCGCAGAGCGGCCATGAGAGGGGCGTTCCCCTTCGCCCCGGCGCCCGGGATCCAGACGATCGCCTGCGCGGCGGGAAGCGGCCGGCGGTCGGAGCCGACGACGGTCACCGAAACGCGGACGTCGCCGGTCGCGGGAACCGCCGCTTCGGGCGCGCCGTCGCCTCGCGACGCGAGGAGCGGCACGAGGATCAGGGCCAGCGCCGCGGCGCGCTTCAAGGCCGGCCTTTCCCCGGGTGCTCCGCGCGCACCTTCTCGACGGCGCGGCCAATGTCGCCGGCGGCCCGGTCGACCTCTTCTTCGGTGGTGAAGCGCCCGAGGCCGAACCGGATCGACGCCTCGGCCTCCTGTCGCGTGCGCCCCAGCGCAAGCAGGACGTGACTCGGCTCGGCCGACGCCGAGGTGCAGGCGGACCCCGACGACACGGCCACGTCACGCGCATTGGACATGACGGCGTCCGCCGGCGCGCCCGCGATCGTGACGTTCAGGTTTCCCGGGAGGCAGAGGGAGGGGTGGCCGTTCCGTTCGATGCCGTCCACGCTCCCCAGCAGCCGCTCCCAAAGGCGGTCCCTCAGCTTCGCGACTCTTTGGGACTCGACCTCTCCCTCCGCATGCGCGATGTCGGCCGCGGCGCCGAACCCCACGATGCCGGGGACGTCGAGCGTCCCCGGGCGGAGTCCGCGCTCGTGGCCGCCGCCGAAGAGAACGGGGTCGAGCCGCACCCGCGGGTTGACCGCGCGCACGAAAAGCGCGCCGACGCCCTTCGGGCCGCACAGCTTGTGGGCCGAGAGTGACACGAGGTCGAGGCCGAGACCGTGCACGTCCAGGGGAATCTTGCCGAGGGCCTGAACGGCGTCCGTGTGGAAGACGATCCCGCGCTCCTTGCAGACGCGCGCGATCTCGCCGACGGGATTCAGCGTGCCGACTTCGTTGTTCGCCGCCATGACGGAGACGAGAACGGTCTCCGGGGTGATCGCACCCGCGACGGCCGCCGCGCTCGTGAGTCCGTGGGCGTCCGGGGGGACGTATGAGACCGAGAAGCCCTCGGCCTCCAGGCGGCGGCAGGGGTCGAGGACCGCGCGGTGCTCGATCGCCGACGTGACGACGTGCGCGCCCGGCGCTTGACGCGCCCGCGCGGCGCCGAGAACGGCGAGGTTGTTAGCCTCGGTCGCGCCCGACGTGAAGACGATCTCGCGCGGGTTCGCGCCGACGAGGCGCGCGACCGCCTCGCGCGCCGCAGTCACGGCCGCCTCGGCTCGCCAGCCGAAGGAATGGCTCCGTGACGCCGCATTCCCGAAGTGCTCCGTGAAGTACGGACGCATCGCCTCGAAGACGCGCGGGTCGACCGGCGTCGTGGCGTGATAGTCGAGGTAGATGGGGCGATTCGCCATCACGGGATGAGCGAAGATAGCAGGGCATGCTGCACGTCCTCGTTGCCACCGTCCAACGGCACGATCTCCTCGACGAGCTCCGCGCGATCGCGCCGGCGACGACGACGTTCCTCGGCGAGCACGGACTCGAGGCGATCCTCGAGCGGCTGGGCCGGTCCGCGCGCATCGACGCCGTCGTCACGGACGACCCGGAGGTCCTCATGGAGATTTACCACGAGATCCCGGGGGCCATGCCCGTCTATCTCGCGCGGCCCGACGAGGACGCCGCGGCCGTCCTCGCGGGGCTGGACGCCCTGCTCACGGACGACTGACGGCGGGCCAGGGCTCAACGGGATAGCATTCCCGCAACCAACGCATGCCTCTTCTCACGGGTTCACGGCTCGGGCCGTACGAGGTCATCGCGCCGCTCGGGGCGGGCGGGATGGGCGAGGTCTACCGCGCAAGGGACACGCGGCTCGCACGCGAGGTGGCGGTCAAGATTCTTCCGGCCGCCCTCGCTGCGGACGCGGACAGGCTGGAACGATTCGAACGCGAGGCGCGCGCGGCCTCCTCGCTCAGCCACCCGAACATCGTCACGATCTTCGACATCGGTGTCCAGGACGGCACCTCGTACATCGCGATGGAGGTCGTCGAAGGGACGACACTCCGAGGGCTCGCGAAGGAGCCCGTCGCACCGAGAAAGATCCTCGAGATCGCGGCGCAGATCGCCGCGGGTCTCGCCCGTGCTCACGCCGCTGGGATCGTCCACCGCGATCTGAAGCCCGAAAACGTCATGGTGACCCGCGACGGCCACGTGAAGATCCTGGACTTCGGGCTCGCCAAGGTCAGCGCGGCGTCCGGACCGCTCGAGTCGAATGTCGAGACGGCGGGGATCACGGAGGCGGGCGTCGTGCTCGGGACCGCCTCCTACATGTCGCCCGAGCAGGCGGGAGGCGGCGCCGTCGACTTCCGGTCCGACCAGTTCGCGTTCGGCGCCATCCTGTACGAGCTGGCCGCCGGGCGGAGGGCGTTTCACGGGAAGACTCTCGTCGACACGCTCGGGGCGGTGCTGAATGACGAGCCGGCACCCGTTGCCCGCCTCGCTCCCGGAACCCCGGCGCCTCTCCGCTGGATCGTCGACCGCTGTCTCGCGAAGGACCCGCGCGGCCGCTACGCCTCTACGGACGACCTTGCGCTCGAGCTCGCAAACCTCAGGGACCATCTTTCCGAAGCAGCCGTTCCCGATGCGGGGACGCTCCCGACGACGCGCGCCCGTCGCGGGCTCATCCTGGGCCTCACGGGCGCAGCCGCCGCCGTCCTCGTTCTCGCGTTCTTGATCGTTCGACCGCGACCGGCGCCGGCGCCATCCTTCCGGCCGCTGACGTTCCGGCGAGGCACCGTCCTCCAGGCGCGATTCGCGCCCGATGGGCAGACCGTCGTCTACGGGGCCGCGTTCGGAGGAAATCCGACGGACGTCTTCGTCGCGCGCCTCGACAGCCTCGAATCGCGTCCGCTCGGCATTCCCGGCTCGACCCTGCTTTCGGTCTCACGGAAAGGATCGATGGCGCTCGCAGTCAGGGCTCGGTCCGTCGCGGACTCTTTGTACGGAACGCTCGCGGAGATGCCCCTCTCGACGGCGGGGGCGCCGCGAGAGATCCTCGAAGACGTTCTCGCCGCCGACTACGACCCGACGGGTGAGGCTCTGGCCGTCGTACGCATCGGCAGTCTCCACGGGCAGAAGACCGGCGTCCATCTCGAGCTGCCACCCGGCAATCGCTTCGTCGAGGGGTTCAACGAGGGCCCCTGCCCGCCGCGGTTCTCCCCGGACGGCCGGCTCGTCGCGTTCGGTGACTACCACGTGTTCACTCGCGAGGGCATTCCGAAGGTCGCGGACCGCGAGGGCCGCGTCCGCCCTCTCTCCGAGAGGTGGAACGACCTCGGTGGCCTCGCGTGGGGCCCGGCGGCGGGCGAGGTGTGGATCTCCGGAGAGCGTCCCGGCCGCCCCCGGGGGATCTACGCGCTGACTCCCGGCGGCGGGGAGCGGCTCGTCTGGCGCGGGCCGGGAACGCTCCGCCTGCTCGACGCCGACCGCTCCGGCCGCGCGCTCGTCGCGCGCGAGGAATACACGTCGATTCTCTTCGCGTCCGGGTCGGGCGCCGAGCGCGAGATGTCGTGGCTCGACGCCTCGCAACTCGCGGCGATCTCGGACGACGGCCGGACGCTCCTCTTCACGGACCGGTCCAGCGCCTCCGAGCCTGGGTCCTCGGTCTACATCCGGCGGACGGACGGCTCGGCGCCCGCGAGGCTCTGCCCCGGCCGCGCGCTGGACCTCTCGGCGGACGGCCGTTTCGCGCTCGTCCAGCGCGGGAGCGAGGAAGAGCCTCGCCTCTTCCTGGTTCCGACCGCCGCGGGGCAGGAACGCCCGGTCGACATCGCGCCGCTCCGCGCGGTTGACGCGAGGTTCTTCCGCGACGGCAAGCGCCTCCTCGTTCTCGGAAGAGATCCCAAGGGCGTCCAGGGCCAGTTCGTCCGCGACCTCGACTCCGGCGCCTGGCATTGCATCACGCCCGAGGGGGCTCACTATCGGAACGCGCTCTCGTCCGACGGGCGCTTCACGCTCGGGATGGGCCGGCGAGAGAACGAGGGGAAGACCTTTCTGTACCCCACGGATCCCGCCACCGGACCGCCGCGGGAGGTGCCCGGAATCGAGGCGCAGGAATTTCCCGTCTCCTTCACCGCGGACGGCACGGGCGCCTACGTCGTGGACTTCTGGGTGCAGCCGCCCTGGCAAGTCACACGGGTGGACCTCGCGACCGGAGAGAGAACTCCGTGGAAGACGATCGCTCCTTCGGACCCCGCGGGCATCCTCCGGCTCGGAGTCCTGCGCATCTCTCCCGACGGGTCTGTCTGGGCGTACAGCGCCCGGCGGGAATTGGGGACGCTGTTCCTCGCCGAAGGTCTCAAGTAGACCTCGGTTCGGCGTCTAGCCGCCGGGAACGGCCGTCGCGCGCTTGTACTCCGTCCGCATCTCGGACTGGAGGCGGCCGAGACGGTAGGCGTCCCGGTTCACGAAGCCGCCCCAGGCGGCGAGGCCGGGATGAACGTCCTCGATGCGGCGCCAGATTTCCTGAACGACGAGACGGTAGTCGGGATGACCCTGCGGCATCGACCGCAGCTCGCAGAAGTGAACCGCTTCCCGCAGATTCATGGTGACGTACCAGCGCACGCGGTAAGCGAAGGGAACGACGTACGCCGCCTCGGCGGGATGGTCCTTCTTCACGGCCTCGTAGAGATCGTGCGCGCGCGCCATGCATTCCTCGAAGACGGCTCCGTGCCCCGCGTCCACGATTTCCGGCGGCGTGTCGTGCCCGTGCGCCGTCGAGAAAGGCTGACGCTCCTGGGAGAGCAGCCGGTGGCGGTGCAGGTCGCGGTAGATCCCGAGGTTGCCCACGAGATCGAACGCATACGACGCTTCCTCGAGGGCGCGCGGCGGCTTGTCGCGCCGGTTCTTCCGGCCGGAGGCGAACGAGGCGAGCAGCGCCGTGCGCTCGTCCGGCCCCATGGCGCGCACGCGGGAGCGCACCTCGGCGAGCGGCCGGTCTCCGTGCGGGTAGAGAAGCGCCGCGAGCACCTTTTCCTCGGCATCGCGGTCGAAGTCCACGAGCGTGACGGGCGAGACCGAAATCGGGCCGGGAGGGACGATCCGGGCCGCGGCCGCCGCGGCACGGGCGTGAAGATCCTCTTTCCAGAGGCTCGGCGCCGACCTCTTCACGAAGGACGGAATGAGCCGGTCCAGCTCGCGGCGCATGCTCGCGGCCAGCGCGCGGCACTCGTACGACGGGTGCGTCAGGAGACGGTTCAGGAGGTGCTCGTAGGCCTGCCCCGTCGCGAAGATCCCGAGGTTCGTGAGCGTCGACGCGGGAAGGTAGCTGCGCATGACGTCGCAGGCGTGCGCCCGCACGGTCGCCGCGTACGCGCGCTTCGCCGCCTTGAAAAGCTCTTCGTCGCGCTTCACGTCCGCGAAGTCGAGCGGCTCGCCGGTCTTCGGGTGGCGGACCGCCACGGACTCGATCGGAAGCACCTTCTCGATGTGGGCGATCATCGGGTCGATCTGGGCCGCGTATGTCTCGAAGAGGCGGTCCATGAGCGCGGCGTAGGCGCCCCCGTGGCGCGACGCCATGAGCGTCGGCTCGCGGAACCACGGGAACTCACCGCGCGTGTCGCGCTGGTCGAAACGAACGTAGCGCGTGGACTTCTCGAGGAACGCGATGCCGATGCGCGCGTCTTCCAGGACCTGCGCCGTCACGTTCGAGACGCGCTCGATCGCGAGGTGCGCGCCTCCCAGCTGCGCGACCGAGTCGTCACCGTACCCCACGAGGACGCGGTCGTAAAACGCGCGCGCCTTCTTCAGCGCGTCGCCGTCGCTCGCCCCCTCGGCGCCCGGGAGGATGCCCGCCTCGCCCTGGAATTCATCGAGGAACACGCGGCGCAGGCTCTTCGCCGACCGGCTGTAGCGGGAGAAGAGCGCTCCCGCCACTTCCTGAGGCAGCTTGAGGCCGAAGACGTGCGCGTCGACGTTCGTGAAGAAAGGTTCGAGGCGCCGCGCTTCCGCCTCAGTGAATTCGTTCATTTCGGACGGGAGTTTAGCGAGTCCGCCTGTATGAGCGCGGCCGTGAGAGGCGAGAGCTTCTTCCCCTCGAAGGAGCCCGGCGCCGCGAAGACGAAGACGTAGTAGTTGCCCGGCCCCGAGAGCAGCGGGATGTCGACCCGCGCCACGCCGCGCACGAGGCCGACCTCGCCGCGCGAGCCGTCCGCGTACTGGGTGTTGACCGGGGTGTGGGCGAGAAACCGTTGCGAGGGGGCGGGATACTTGTAGGAGCTACGGCGGCGGATTTCCTCGCGGGACATCGGGTGCGGCGCCGGTTCGAAGCCCACCTCGATGGCGGCGAGAGCCCAGTCCGGGGGCAGCTTCACCGCGAACGGGACGCGTGCGCCCGCACGGACAGGCGACCGCGGCACCTCGACCCACAAGGCCACCCGGCGGCTGAATTCCTCCACCATCCGGAACTCGCCGCCCACCACGGCAGCCCCGATGCCGACGTGCGTCCACCCGGGGTCGAGCACGGTGCGCCGGTGACCGTCCTCGGGCGGCCGCTCGGCCATCATCTGGCCGTGGGCGTCGAGGAGGAGGCGCGGGACCTCCGACTCGTCCACGTCGGCTCCCGTCCGCGTCAGGGTGCTGACGTTCTCGCCCTCGTAGTCCACGCCGCCCGCGACGGCCCACCGGAGATAAGGCGGCCGGCCGGCGGCGTCCCAGTGGCCCGACGTGCGCGCCGTGGCTGCGTCGAGACAGAAGGCGTCGCCCACGCTCGCACCGAGGAGATCGTAGGCGACCGGCGCCGCTCCCGCGGCCCGCCGCTCACGGTTCAGGCGCTCGAAGAGGCGCGCCTTCGCCTCGGGGAACCTCTCCGCATACGTTCCCGCCGGGTTCCCGCCCCGTCGCACGAGAGGCACGGGCCCGTCCGAGCGGCTCGCGGGCACGCAAGCGCACGCCGCCGCGAGCAGGGCCGCGGCCCAGACGAAACTTCCATGCGCCATCGAAGGCCGCGCCACCGTAGAATCGTACGGCCTGATGATCCGCTTCGGTACTTCCGGCTGGCGCGCGGTTCTGGGAGAAGAGTTCACGTTCCCGAATGCGCGGCGCGTCGTCACCGCCATCGCGCGCGCGACGCGGGCTTCCGGCGACGCGAAGGCCGGCATCGTCCTCGCGTCCGACACGCGCTTCCTGAACGAAAGGTTCGTGGACGAGGCGGCGCGGGTGCTCGTCCGCGAGGGCGTCCGCCCGCTCCAGGCGGACCGCGACGTGCCGACGCCCGTCGTCGCCTTCACGATCCGGCGCCTCGGCGCCGCGGGCGGCATCAACTTCACGGCCTCGCACAATCCGCCCGAGTACAACGGCATCAAGTTCTCGACGGCCGACGGCGCGCCCGCGCTGCCCGACGTCACGGCCCGCATCGAAGCCGAGATCGCGAAGACGACGGACGCGGACGCGTCGTCCGCTCCGGCGGCGGAGCAGGGCGCGGTCGACCCGCGGGGCCCCTACCTCGAGGCGCTCGCGACCTTCGTCGACACCGCGGTGCTCCGAAAGTCGAAGCTCCGCGTGGCCGTCGATCCGCGCTTCGGCACGTCGCGCGGCTACCTCGACGTCTTCCTGCGAGACGCGGGCGTGGACGTCGCGCTCATCAACGGGCACCGCGACCCCTATTTCGGGGGCCTCTCGCCCCAGTGCGACGAGAAGAATCTCGCGGCGTTGTCGAAGGTCGTCGTGTCCGAGAAGCGCCGCCTCGGTCTCGCGACCGACGGCGACGCGGACCGCTTCGGCATCCTCGACGCGGACGGAACATACGTCGATCCGAACCACTGCCTCATGCTTCTCGCCGACCTCCTCCTCGGCCGCCGCCGCGCGGGCGACGCCCGCGGCGTCGCCCGTTCCGTCGCCACGACGCACGGGCTCGACGCCGTGGCGAAGGCGTACGGAGCCGAGGTCTTCACGACGCCGGTCGGCTTCAAGTACATCGGCGAGCTCCTCCTCGCGGACAAGATCACGCTCGGGGGCGAAGAGTCCGCCGGCTTCACGATGGCCGGCCACGTGCCCGAGAAGGACGGCCTCCTCGCGGGCCTGCTCCTCGCCGAACGCGTGGCCGCCACGGGCGAAACACTGAAGGAGCTCCTCGCGGCGCTCTTCGAACGCGTCGGCCCCTTCCACCCGAAGCGCGCGGACGCGCGCCTCGAACCGGCCCTCGCGGCCTCGATGAAGAAACGCCTCGCCGAGAACCCCGAGTCGCTCGCGGGCCTGAAGGTCCAGTCGATCGACCGCACGGACGGCCAGAAGCTCGAGCTCGGCGACGGCCGCTGGATCCTCTTCCGCGCGTCGGGCACCGAGCCCGTCGTGCGGATTTATGCGGAATCGCCCGACAAGAAGGAAACGGATCGCATCCTGGAAGCCGCGAAAGAATATGTTCTTAGAGGTTAAGGGGTAGACACATGTACGCCATCGAAAGCATTCACGCCCGCGAGATCCTCGACTCCCGCGGCAACCCCACCGTCGAAGTCGAATGCGCCCTCGAAGGCGGGGCGTCGGGGCGCGCCGGCGTGCCCTCGGGCGCCTCCACGGGCTCGCGCGAGGCCCTCGAGCTGCGCGATGGCGACAAGAAACGCTACGGCGGAAAGGGCGTGCTGACGGCCGTCCGGAACGTCAACGAGACGATCGCACCCGAGGTCCTCGGGATGGACGCGCGCCAGCAGGCCGAGGTCGACCGCCTCATGATCGACCTCGACGGCACCGAGATGAAGACGAAGCTCGGGGCCAACGCGATTCTCGGCGTCTCGATGGCCGTCTGCCGCGCGGCGGCCGAGGCCTGCGCGCTCCCGCTCTTCCGCTACGTCGGCGGCACGGGCGCCGTCACGCTGCCCGTCCCGCTCATGAACGTCGTGAACGGCGGCGCGCACGCGGACAACCCGCTCGACATCCAGGAGTTCATGCTCGTGCCCGCGGGCTTCCGGACGTTCCGCGACGCGCTCCGCGCCGGGGCCGAGGTCTTCCACGCGCTGAAGGGAATCCTGAAGGGCAAGGGCCTCGCGACCGGCGTCGGCGACGAGGGCGGCTTCGCACCGAACATCGAGTCCACGCGCGCCACGCTCGACATGCTCGTGGACGCGATCGGGAAGGCCGGGTACCACCCCGGCAAGGACGTCTTCCTCGCGCTCGACTGCGCGGCGTCCGAATTCTTCGAGAAGGGCGCGTACGCTCTCGAGGGAAAGAAGGTCTCCCCCGAAGGCATCGTCGCCTTCTACGAAGGCCTTGTTTCCGACTATCCGATCCTGTCGATCGAGGACGGCTGCGCCGAGGGCGACAAGGCGGGATGGAAACTCCTCACCGAGAAGCTCGGGTCGAAGATCCACCTCATCGGCGACGACAACTTCGTGACGAACCCGAAAATCCTGAAGCAGGGCATCGCGGACGGCATCGCGAACGGCCTCCTCGTGAAGCTGAACCAGATCGGCACGATCTCCGAAACGCTCGAAGCCGTGCGGATCGCCCAGACCGCCCGTTACATCACGGTCCTCTCCCACCGTTCGGGCGAAACCGAGGACACGACGATCGCCGACCTCGCGGTCGCGACGAACGCGGGCTTCATCAAGACGGGATCCCTCTGCCGTTCCGAGCGCGTCGCGAAATACAACCGGCTCCTCCGCATCGAGGAGGATCTTGCGGAGACGGGGGTCTATCCGGGCCTCGCCGCGAAGAAAGCCTGACGCGCGCGGGGAATCTGCGCGAAAATGATCCGTGCGCTTCGAACGGATCGTCGGCGGGCAGGGGCCGCCCCGCGTCACCCGCGGAAAGAAGCTGCCCGCGGGGGGCCGCCGCGAGGAGGCGCGCCCGCTGCCCGAGCTGATGCCCGACACGCCGGCGCCCGCCTCCGGCGCGCGCCCCGACGGCAGGCACGTGAGACCCGCCTCGTACGTCGTCATCTCGCTCGGTTTCTCGTTCCTCGTGTTCGGCTTCTTCCTTCTCAGCCCCAGCGGCCTCCTGAAGGTCAGGAAGCAGCGCATCCAGCTTGCCGCGATGCAGGCCGAGGTCGAGAAGCTGTACGCGGAGAATCTCCACCTCGAGGAAGAGGTCGTGGCGCTGAAGACCGATCCGAAGGCCGTCGAGAAGATCGCCCGAGAGACGCTGAATCTCGTGAAGCCCGGAGAAGTCGTTCTCCTCCTGCCGGAAGGCTGGCAGGCGCGCGTGAAGCCGCCGGCTCCGCCCGAGGCCCCGGCCCCGACCCCCGCTCCTGCTCCGCTGCAGCGCTAGTTCCGCTAGTTCCGCGCCACACTCCGCATGGAGCGCCGCCGGACCGTCAGGGAACCGACGCGAGATCGACCGCGACCTCGCCCGCGTGTTTGGCCGGCGAGACGGATTCGTAGATTTTCGCGATCTTCCCTTTCGAGTCGATCAGGAACGACTTCCTCTTTGCGATTCCGAACGCGAGACCGACGCCGTAGAGCTCGATGACCTTTCCGTCCGCGTCCGCGAGTAGACGGAACGTGAGGCGGTTCTTGTCGGCGAACTTCTTCTGCGCCGCGACGGTGTCTTTCGACACGCCGAGGACGACGACGTCCTTCGGGAGCTTTGGGCCTTCGTCACGGAAGGCCTGGGCTTCCACGGTTCAACCGGCGGTGTCGGCCTTCGGGAAGAAATAGAGTACGACGCGCTTGCCCTCGAGCGAGGCGAGCCGGACCTCTTTGCCCGTCTGGTCCTTCAGCGTGAAGTCTGGCGCCGCGTCGCCCGGCTCGAGAGTGGTGCCCGAAAAGAGTCCCATCGTGTCCTCCGTCCCTGCTCGACCCTCACTCTACGCCGCGCGCCGGCTTGACTCGCGCGCGGGGAGCCGCTATGGTCCCCCTCCCTGACGCGGGGTGGAGCAGCCTGGTAGCTCGTTGGGCTCATAACCCAAAGGTCGCAAGTTCAAATCTTGCCCCCGCAACCAATACTAAGACCTGTCAAGTAAGGCAGTTACGAGGACCCGGCGGCAACGCCGGGTTCGTCGTTTTGGGCGGAATCCCTGTGCTGAGGTTACCGCGAGCGATCGTTCATCCGGACTTCGACCTGCCTGCGATTTGCGTCCGCTCGATTTCTATATAACTTATCGTTCAATCGGAGGACTGAAAATGCGTCTCGGTCTCGTCTGCTTCGCGTTCCTCGTTGCGGCACCTCTCTCTCTCGTCGCGCAGCCAAGCCTGCCCCAGATGGTCGCGGCGGGCGACGTCACGACCGACTCGGCCGTCCTCTGGGCCCGGGTCTCGTCGAAGGGGCCCGTGCTCTTCCGAGTCATCGGGCGCGGAACGCCGCCGCCTCGCGTCCACAACGCGCACTTCGTCGTGAAGGACCCGACGATCCCGGCAAACGTGGAGATCTCGGGGCTCCAGGACGGCACCACGTACGACTACACCGTCTCCGCGCCCAGCGGCGAGTCGCTGCACGGGACCTTCCGGACGCCCGCGGCAGTCGGCCGCAGGGGCCTCCATTTCGGCGTGAGCGGCGACTGGCGCGGCGAACTCGCTCCCTACCCTTCGGTGAAGAACGCTGCGGGTCGCGACCTCGACTTCTTCGTCGAGCACGGCGACACGATCTATGCCGACGTCCCGAGCCCGGCCGTACCGGTCAGTCAGGCGTCCACGCTCGCCGAGTTCCGCGCCAAGCACGCCGAGGTCTACTCGACGATCCGCGGCCTCAACACGCTCGGCGAGCTCCGGGCTTCCACCGCGGTCTTCGCGATGATCGACGACCACGAGGTGACCGACAACTTCGCCGGGGGCGCGTCGCCGTCGAGCGACCCCCGGTTCTCCGCGTTCCCGGGCGCGTTCATCAACGACACGCCGCTCTACCGGAACGGCGTCCGCGCGTTCCACGAGTACAACCCGATCCGGGCCGAAACGTACCCGCCGTCGGCCGACGCACGCACGTCGGGAAAGCCGCGCCTCTACCGCTACCGGACGTTCGGCGACGACGCCGCGCTCTTCCTCCTCGACGCGCGGAGCTTCCGCGACACGGAGCTCGTCGACGCGAACCCGTTCTCGCAGCTGGACGTCCGCCGCTTCCTTTTCCAGTCGTTCGACCTCACGTCGGCGCCCCCGAGGACCCTCCTCGGCGCGCCGCAGCTCGCGGATCTGAAGCGTGACCTTCTCGACGCGAAGGCACGCGGCATCACCTGGAAGTTCGTCCTCGTTCCGGAGCCGATTCAGAACCTCGGGATCCTGTTCGCGGCCGACCGGTACGAGGGGTACGCGAGGGAGCGCACCGAGCTCCTGTCGTTCGTCAAAGCAAACGCGATCGACAACGTCGTCTTCGTCACGGCCGACATCCACGGCAGCGTCATCAACAACCTGACGTACCAGATCGCGCCCGGGCAGCCGCAGATTCCGACGAACTCCTTCGAGGTGGTGACGGGCCCCATCGCCTTCGACGCCCCGCTTGGGCCGACGGTGGTCGGCTTCGCGTCCTCGCTCGGGCTCGTCAGCCCCCCGCAGAAGGCGTTCTACGACTCGCTCCCGGTCGCCAACGACCCGGACAGCGTCGTAAACGACAAGGACGACTTCCTCAAGTCCCTTTTGAACTCTCAGCTCACGCCCTTCGGCTACGACACCGTCGGACTCGCGGGCTCGCCGGTGAACGCGACGCTCGAGTCGGGCGACTACATCGCGGCGCACACCTACGGGTGGACGGAATTCGAGATCGACCCGGTGACGCAGCGACTCACGGTGACCACGTGGGGCATCCCCTGGTACACCGAGGCGCAGATGGCCGCCAACCCCGCCGCGATCATCGGCCAGACGCCCTCGGTGGTCAGCCGGTTCCACGTGGTCCCGCAGTAAGGAGATTCTCATGCTGAAACTACGCATTTCCCTGTTCCTGGCTCTCGCAACGGTTCTGGGGCTCTCCGGTCCAGCCCTCGCCGACGACGTCGTCGACGGGAGCACGGGCCCCGGCTCCGTCTACCGCCTCGTCCGCCCGTCGAACTGGAACGGCATCCTGGTGCTCTACGCGCACGGCTACGCCTCGAAGGACGTGCCGGTCGGCATCCAGCCGGACGACCAACTCGTCATCTCGCTCCTCGCACCCCAGGGCTTCGCCGTCGCCGTCTCGAGCTTCTCCGAGAACGGCTGGGTCATCAAGGACGGCACGCAGCGCACCCACCAGCTCGTCGGGCTCTTCACCTCGAAGTTCGGCAAGCCGGCCCGCGTCTACGCGGCCGGCGCCTCGATGGGCGGACTCATCGCCATCCGTCTCATCGAGACCTGGCCCGACGAGTTCGCGGGCGTGCTTCCCGCGTGCGCGGTGGCCGGCGGCCTCGCGCGCCAGGTCGACTACTCCGCGAACGTGCGCGTCCTCTTCGACCTCTTCTATCCCGGCGTCCTCCCGGGCAGCGCGGTCAACGTCCCGCCCGGGATCGACGTCACGTCACAGATCGTCCTCCCCGCGATCGCGGCGATGAGGGGCAACCCGGCGGGAGCCTTCGCGATCGCCAGCATCGCGCAGACTCCCGTCCAGTGGGCGAGTGGACCCGAGCTCCTCGAGTCGATCGTGACGGCGCTCGCCGGCGCCGCCGGCTACCCGGAAATCCTCGGCCTTACGCACGGCCAGCCCTACTTCAGCAACACGGCGACGCAGTACACGGGAGCCCTCCCCCCGCCGACGCTCGCGTTCATCAACGCGAACGTCCAGCGCTTCTCTGGCTCGCCCGCCGGGCGCAACTCCATCGAGCACAACTACACACCGACCGGCGATCTCCGGGTTCCGGCGCTCACCCTCTCGACGTTCCGGGATCCCGTCATTCCGGGCTTCCACCGCACGGTGTACGGTCAGGAGGTCGCGGCCATGGGCGATGCCGACCGCCTCGTCCAGCGCTCGGTCCTCGGGACGGGGAACGGATACGGCCATTGCACCTTCACGCCGCAGGAGCTCACGAAGGCATTCTTCGACCTCATCCTTTGGGGCGAGTACGGGGTGAAGCCGACGCCCTAGGTGTAAAGGCTCAGGACGTTGTTCACCCGGGTATCCGAGGGAAACTGGTGGTGCGAAACATCAGGCAATCCCACGGAGGAACCCGGGATGAACGCCCATAGCAGAGCAAAGACGACCCCCCGAAGTCGAGAGCTAATCGTGCAAAGAGTGCAGGCCGAAGGCTGGAGCCGCCGAGAGGCGGCGACG
>JARXKK010000021.1 GCA_030278895.1 Acidobacteriota bacterium | reverse complement strand
ACGTCGTACCGCTGTGCTCCGTCCATGGGAAACGAATCCGGGAATCTAGCGTTCACGGCCCGGGCGGTCAACGCGAGGCGATCGAGCACGTCGTCGAGATACGCCGCCTTCTTGCGGGACGACTCGACGAGTGTACCGGCGAGATCGGGCCTTGCGATGAGGAGAGGAATCGCGGGGAACCCTCCGCCGGAGCCGAGGTCGAGAACGCGCATGGCGTTTTCTCGCGGCTTCGGCAGCAGCGCGAGGCCGAGCAGGGCATCGAAGAGATGCGTCTCCACGAGGACTTCCGGGGCCGCGGAACGCGCCGAAACGAGGTTCATCTCCGCGTTCCTTTCGAGCAGGATCGCAAGGAACCCGGCGAGACGGTCCGCGGCCGCCACCACGAGCGCGCGCTCCTCCCCGGGAAAACTCGCCGCGAGAGCCCGGACCCGGTCGTCGAGCCCGGCTACACCGAGACCACTCATGCCGCGGCCTCGCGCCCCGCGGCGACGAGCCTCGCGAGGAGCAGCGTCACGGCGGCGGGCGTCACGCCCGGAAGGCGCGAGGCCTGGCCGAGCGTGCGCGGGCGATGCCGTTCGAGTTTCTCCACCGCCTCGGCGGACAGGCCGGGAAGTCCCGCGAACGCGAATCCCTCGGGAAACACGCGCTCCAGCGAGCGTGCGACACGGGCCACCGCATCGCGTTCGCGCGTGACGAAGCCCTCGTAGCGGAGATCCGCGACGAGGCGGTCCCGTTCCTCCGGCCGGAGCGCGGCGAGATCCCTGGCGGCGCCCGCTTCGAGAATCTCGGCACAGAGCTCCTCGATCGCCTCGAGGTCGGTCCCGGGCCTGCGCAGGAGCCCGCCGAGTGTCGTTTCTTCCACGAGAGACACCCCGCGCCCCGAGAGGCGTTCCTTCATGGCACGGTCGGGTCGAACGCGCGCCGCATTCAACCCTTCCGTCACGCGCGCCACCCGCGCTTCCGCGTCGAGCACCGGCGCGGCTTCGCGCTCGCTCAGGAGGCCGAACGCGAGTGCGCGGCCGGTGAGCCGCGCGTAAGCGGTGTCGGCGCCGAGAAGCAGGCGATGTTCGGCTCGGGACGTGAGGAGGCGATAGGGCTCGTCGAGGCCGAGCGTCACGAGGTCGTCGAGCATGACGCCGATATAGGCCTCGTGCCGGCCGAGCCGGAGCGGCGCCTCGCCCGCCACGGACCGCGCCGCGTTCGTGCCTGCGACGAGGCCCTGCCCCGCCGCTTCCTCGTATCCGGACGTGCCGTTGATCTGCCCCGCGAGGAACAGGCCGGGAAGCGCGCGCGTCTCGAGCGACACATCGAGCTGCTCGGGAAAAACGATGTCGTACTCGACGGCGTATGCGGGCCGGAGGATCTCCGCGCGCTCGAGCCCGGGGATCATCCTGACGATCGACTCCTGTGTCTTCTCGGGCAGCGACATCGACAGGCCGTTGAGGTAGAGCCAGTCGGTCGACAGGCCCTCCGGCTCCACGAAGATCTGATGTCTCGGCTTGTCGCTGAAACGGACGACCTTGTCCTCGATCGACGGGCAGTAGCGCGGCCCGCGACCGGTGATCCGGCCGGAGTAGAGCGGCGAGAGCGGAAGGCTCTCGCGGATCAGATCGTGTACCGCTTCGTCCGTGTGGGTGAGCCAGCAGTCCACCTGTCGCTGCCGCGGGAACGCCTCGCCGCGGGACCGGAACGAAAATGCGACCGGCCGCTCGTCGCCCGGCGCGCGCGTCATCTTCGCGAGGTCGACCGTCCCCGCGCGAACCCGCGGCGGCGTTCCCGTCTTCATGCGGCCGAGGCGGAGGCCGAGTCCCGAGAGCGCGTCCGACAGCGCCCGGGCCGGCGGCTCGTTCCAGCGTCCCGCCTCTCTCTGCTTGTCTCCCACGTGCAGGAGGCCGCGGAGAAACGTCCCGGTCGTCACGACCGCCGCGCCGCAGGCGAGCGTCGAGCCATCCTCGAGCAACAGACCGGCGAGACGCCCGCCCCGGACGAGAAACCCCGCGGCGGTGCCCTCTCCGAGCGCGAGGTTTTTCGCCGCGCCCAAAACTCGCGATAACTCTTGTGCGTAGAGTGCTTTATCGGATTGGCACCGCAGCCCGCGCACGGCGGTTCCGCGGGAACCGTTGAGCACCTTGAACTGGATCGCCGTTCGATCCGCGACAAGGCCCATCGCGCCCCCGAGGGCGTCGATCTCGCGCACGACCTGCCCTTTCGCAAGGCCACCGACCGCAGGGTTGCAGCTCATGCGACCGACCGTGGCCATTTCGCGCGTCAGGAGAAGAGTCTGCTTTCCGAGGCGCGCCGCGGCGAGCGCGGCCTCCGCGCCCGCATGCCCTCCTCCCACGACGACGACGTCCCACCGCGCCTGCATCCCGGCCACTCTACTTGCCCACGCAGAACGCCGCGAAGATGCGGTCCAGGAGCTCCTCGGTCGCCGTTTCGCCCGTGATCGCCCCGAGCGCCGCCAGGGCTTCGCGAACGCGCGCCGCGACGAGCTCGGGTTCGCCGGGCACACGCCGGGCCAGGTCCGCCGCGTCGCGGAGGAACGCCGCCGCGGACGCGAGCGCCTCGCGATGCCGTTCGAGGACGAGCAGCTCGCCGTCCGCCTCGACGAGAGAGAGGCGCTCGGCCATCTGTGCGCGAAGCGCTTCGAGACCGGCGCCGATGAGGGCGGAGACGGAGAGCTCGATTGCGGGAGAAGAAGAAAGAGAAGAAGCCCCGACAAGATCCGTCTTCGTCCTGACGAGCAACGTCCCCTCACCTCTTCCCCTTCTAAGAAAATCTTCGTCCTCCTCGGACAGGCCTCGCGTGGCGTCGATCGCGTAAAGAACGAGGTCCGCGCCCTCGCCCGCGCGCTCGGCCACCGCGACGCCGATCTTCTCGACTTCGTCCTCCGTCGCCCGGAGGCCCGCCGTGTCGAGCAGCGTCACCGTCTCCCCGCCGATCTCGCACGTGTCCGCGATGGCGTCGCGTGTCGTCCCCGGAACGGCCGTCACGATGGCCCGGTCGCGCCCGACGAGAGCGTTGAAGAGCGTCGACTTCCCCGCGTTCGGCCGGCCGAGAATCGCAACCACCTTACGCCGGTCGCGCGCGCCCCCCCGGGCCGCCGTAGCGGCCAGGGCCTCGACTTCCCCCGCGGCAGCATCGAGCGCGGCGCCCGCCGCGAGGAGGTCCGCGGCCTCCACGTCCTCGGCGAAGTCCAGTCCGGCCTCGAGGCCGGCGAGAACGTCGAGGATCGCCTCTTTCGCCGCGAGAACGCGGCGGGACAGGTCCCCCTCCACGAGAGACAACGCGCGCCTCGCCGCGCCCCGGTTCTCCGCCGCCGCGAGCGCGGCGACCCCTTCGGCCTCGGCCAGGTCCAGCTTCCCGTTCGCGAGGGCGCGCCGCGTGAACTCGCCCCGCTTGGCCGGCCGTGCCCCCGCAGCACGCGCCGCGGCGAGAAGTCCCCCCACGATTGCGGGGGATCCGTGACACAGGAACTCGACGACTTCTTCTCCCGTCGCCGAATGCGGGGCCGGAAAGAAGAGGACGAGCGCACGGTCGAGCGGCCGACCGTCCTCTCCGACCAGAAGATGCAGCGCCGCCTCGCGCGGGCGCGGCTCTTCGGGAAGGCGCCGCGCAATTTGCCGCGCGACCCGGCGGGTCGCGCCCGCCGGGCCGGTCAGCCGGACGACGGCGAGCGCCGAGATGCCCGGCGGCGTCGCGGGGGCGACGAGCACGTCGCCCTCGCGGTCGGGGTCCGCCACGAGGCGCGCCA
This sequence comes from Acidobacteriota bacterium, assembly GCA_030278895.1. GTDB lineage: Bacteria > Acidobacteriota > Thermoanaerobaculia > UBA5066 > UBA5066 > Fen-183. The sequence goes on along the minus strand of JARXKK010000021.1, from coordinate 31,881 downwards.
TGGAAAAACGTCCGCCCCGCGGGGCGTCAGGCGGCCTTCGGCTTCATCGAGGTCGGGCCGAGGTCGGTGAATTTGTTGAGGAGCATCTGCTGCCCGATCGTGAGGATGTTCTGCATGAGCCAATAGAGGACGAGGCCGGACGGAACGTCCTTGAACAGGAACCCCATGACGAGCGGCATGATGTTCTGCACGCGCCGCATCGTGGGATCCCCGCCCGTCGGGGTCATCTGCTGCTGGAGCCACATGGTGGCCGTCATCAGGATCGGGGTGACGTAGTAGGGGTCCTTCGACGAGAGGTCGGTGATCCAGAGCATGAAGGGCGCGTGGCGAAGCTCGATCGAGTGCGCGAGCAGGTTGTAGAACGCCACGAGAATGGGCATCTGCAGGAGGAGCGGCAGGCAGCCGCCCGCGGGGTTGACGCCCTCCTGCTTGTAGAGCGCCATCATCTCTTCGTTCATCTTCACGCGGGCCTGCGGATCCTGCTTGATCTTGCCCGACCACTTCTGGCGGATCGTCTCCACTTTCGGCTGCAGCACGCTCATCTTCTTCATCGAGACCAGCTGCTTGTGCGTGAGCGGATACAGGAGAACCTTGATCACGACCGTGATGAGGAGAATGGCGACACCCCAGTTGCCGACGACCTTGTGGATCGCCTTGAGTCCCCACAGGAGCGGCTTCACCAGGATGGCGTACCACCCGTAGTCGATGAGGCGGTCCATGCCGGGCCGCGTCTTCTCCAGAACGTCGAGCTCCTTCGGGCCGATGAAGACGTCCGTCGAGAGGGCGCCCGGCGCCGACAGGACGACTTCGCTCTCGGCCTCCGGCGGCGCGAGCTTGCCGCCTTCTCCCGTGGGCCCCCCCGCGAGCGTCACGGGCCGCAGCGCCACGGTCGCGTTCCCGGACGGAAGAAACGCCGTGAGAAAGTAGTTGTCTTCGAGCCCTGCGGCGACGAGCCCGGCGCCCTTGGCCTCGGCGTCCTTCAGTCCGTCCTTCGCCTTGCGGTCGACCGAGGCCGTCGCGCTCAGCGTGATCGTCGCGCCCGGCTTCGTGTAGCGGCTCGCGAGCTCTTCACCCGAGGGGTTCCCGATGCCGGGCCCGAGGACGAGGCCCACCGGACCCGTGCCGCCCTCGCGCTCGGCCTTCACGGCGACGACGTAGGAGTCGCGAAACACGTAATCGCGTTTGAGGCCCTCTCCGCTCGCCTCGCGATAGCGAAAGCGTACGGTCGTGACACCGTTTCCGCTCTCTTTCTCGACGGCGAACCGGGCCTTCGCGGCCCGGGCAAGGAACGCATCCGCCGGATCCAGCGCGAGGGTGGCGCCCGGAAACGGTGCTCCCTGGCGGACGAGGTCGAGCGCCTTTCCCGCGCCGTCCCGGTGGTGCGTGAGGACGAACGACTTCAGGACGCCGCCCTCGTTCGAGAGGCGCGCCGTGTAAAGCGGGCTTCTCACCTCGACCGTTACCTCCCCTTCCGCGAAAACCGGCGACACGGGTTCGCGGGGCGTGGCCGGGCTCGCGGCGGCCGCCGCAGCCGATTGCGCGGAGGCGGCCGGCGCCGCCTGCGGGGAAGTCGCGGGCGCCGCCGCGCTGTTTGCGGCCGCTTTCGCGACGGGTTTTGCTGCCGGTTGGGGCGGCTTCGGCGGGGGAAAAACGACCGTCCAGCCGATCAGTACGGCGGCCGAAAGGGCGAAGGCAATGACGAGACGCTTCGTTTCCAAGGGCTCTCCTCTGGCGAATCAGGGAACGGGGTCGGGTCCGCCCGCGCGAAACGGGTGGCACCGCGCGAGTCGCCGCACGGCGAGCGAGAGGCCCCGCCGGACGCCGTGGCGCGTGACGGCCTCGCGCGCGTATTCCGAGCACGTGGGCGCAAACCGGCACGCCGGCGGTAGCAGGGGCGATACGAAACGCTTGTAGGCGCCGAAGACTCCCGCGACGACACGGGCCGGGGCTTCCGCAATCGGGGTCCCGCTCAACTCGACACTTCCGCTTTCGACACGCTCGGTTTCGACGCCGCGGCCGCCGCGCGCCCCAGAAGTCCTGTGATCTCGGCCTGAAGCGCGGCGTAGGGCGCGCGGGTGGCGCGCGCGGAGACGTTCACGACGAGGTCCAGGGCCGCGTCGGGCGTGACCGCCCGCCACCGGCGGAAAATCTCGCGCACGCGGCGGCGGGCGCGATTGCGCAGGACAGCGCCGCCCGACTTGCGGGTCGCCGTGATGCCGAGCCGGAAACCACCCTCGGGCCGCGGGCGCGCAAAGACGACCACAAGCCGGCCGTGCTGTTTCGCGCCGCTCTCGTAGGCCTCGCGAAAATCCCGGCGGGCCCCGATGCGGCGCTCCCGCGGGAAGGTCTCTCTTCCCGGCGAACCGGACGCGGCGCTGGCCCGTGTGTGCATGGAACCGGCCGGGGGGCCGCGGCGACGCAGCCCGCCCGGTGACGCCTCCGCTCAGGCGGAGATGCGCTTGCGCCCTTTCGCGCGGCGGCGGGCCAGAACGGCACGGCCCGACTTGGTTCTCATCCGGACCAGGAACCCGTGGGTCCTGCTCCGGTGACGGTTGTTGGGCTGAAACGTGCGTTTGGTCTTGGACATGGTGAAGAATCCCTCCGAAGGGGACGAGGATTCTCGGGGGTCGCGCGCTTCCTGTCAACCGGGTCCCCTTTTCGCCCCGCGGGCGCACTGATACCATCCACCTCCCTCCGCAAAGCCGGATATGCACAGCGGTGGAGATCCTGTGGAAAAGACATCGACCTGGGCCAAGATCCTGGAGCACCTGAAGACGCGCGTGGACGAGCGCGAGTTCGACTCTTGGTTCCGGGATTCGCGGCAGAAGTCCGAGACCCCCGAAGCCATTTTCGTGCAGGTCCGGACGCCGCTGTTCGTCGACTACATCCCAGAGGCCTACGCCGTACAGATCGCCGAAGCGGCCCGCCTCGCGGGCGCCGGCAACCGGGAGATCCGATTCGGTGCCGACGGGGAGTACCGTTCCGCCGTGAACCCCCAGAAAGTGCCCGCGGAGCCCCGCCGCCGGGCGGGCGGCCTGAACCCCGCCTACACGTTCGAGCACTTCGTGACCGGCGAGTCCAATCGCCTCGCGCACGCGGCGGCGCTCCGCGTGGCGGACCAGACCTCGCGGCAATACAACCCGCTGTTCGTCTGCGGAGGAACCGGCCTCGGCAAGACGCACCTCATGCAGGCCATCGGCCATCGGCGTCTTTCGCGGCGGCCGGGCGAGAAGGTCGTCTACCTGACCTCCGAGAACTTCGTGAACGAAGTCGTCCTCGGGGTCCGGTTCAACAAGATGGAAAGCCTTCGCCAGCGCTTTCGCGCCGCGGACATCCTGCTCCTCGACGACGTTCAGTTCGTCGTCGGGAAGGAAGCGTCCGAAAACGAGCTCTTCCACACGTTCAACGCGCTCTATGACGAGGGCAACCAGATCGTCTTCTCCTCCGACGTCCCGCCACGCGAGATTCCCGGCCTCACGGACCGACTCAAGAGCAGATTCGAGGGCGGCCTCATCGTGGACATCCAGCTGCCCGACTTCGAGACGAAGGTCGCGATCCTCCGCCAGAAGGCGGAGGCCAACCAGGTCGTGCTCGAAGACGACGTCGCGTTCTTCCTGGCAGGCAAGATCAAATCGTCGATCCGAGAGCTGGAGGGTTATTTCAACCGCGTCGTGGCGTTCGCCTCCCTGAAGGGCGAGGCGATCTCGCTCGACCTCGGCCGGGAGGCGCTGAAGGACGTCTTTCGCGCCGAGGAGCACGCGACGACCCCGGCCGAGATCCTCAAGCTCGTCGGCGCGCACTATGGCCTCAAGCCCGCAGAGCTGCGCGCGCGCACGAAGAGAGGCCCCATCGTTTTCGCGCGACAGGTCACGATGTACGTCCTCAAGGAGGCCACGGGTCTGTCTCTTCCCGAGATCGGCCGCCTTTTCTCCGACAAACACCACACGACGGCGCTGCACGCCATCCGGAAGATCGCGGCGCTGCGCGAGGAGGACCCCGTGCTCGACCGGCTCCTGGCGGGTTTTCTGGCCCAGTTTCGGTGACCTTTTCCACCTCTTTTCCGCCCCGCCCGGGCGACCCTTCTCGCCGCCGTTGGAAAAGTCCGCCCCACCGTCTCGGTCGGCCTTTCTTTTCACAGGCCTCGGGACAGAGTTCCACAGCCCGGAGCCGGTCCTAAATGTCTCCCTTTTAGATCTTTATCTCCTAATGCACTTTTGGGCCCCCCCTACTACTTCTACTACTTTTGACTACCTCTAAATGATAGGATTGAGGAGATAAGGAGAAGTCGTGGAGCTGACACTTCCGGCCTCGATCCTGGCTCGTGAATTGAGCCTTATTCAGGGCGTCGTCGAGAAGAGGACGACGCACCAGATCCTCACGAATGTCCTGCTCGAGGCCAAGGGCGGGACCCTCACTCTCACGGCGACGGATCTCGACACGACTCTCGTGTCCGAAATAGTCCCCGTCACCATGAAGAGCGCCGGAGCCGTCACAGCCCCTGCGCGGCGACTCTATGATGTCGTGCGCGAGCTGCCGGCGAACGCGGAGATCAAGCTCAAGGTACTCGAGAACAACCACGTCTCCCTCGAGTGCAAGGAACCGAAACTCAGAATCCGGCTGAACGGGCTTCCCGCGGGCGACTACCCGACCCGGCCGGAGCCGGCGGGCGGGCCAACCCTGACCCTGTCGTTCGGCGCGCTGCGCCGGATGGTCGACAAGGTCCGGTTTGCGGTGTCGACGGAGGAAATGAGACTTCAGCTTCAGGGGGCGCTCCTCAAGACGAAGGGCGGCACCGTCGAGATGGTTGCGACGGACGGGCACAGGCTCGCTCTCGTCGAAGTGGAGGGGGCGAAGGCAGAAGCCGGGTTCGAACCGGTTCTCGTCTCGAAGAAAATTCTCGACGAGCTCGGCAAGCTCGACGCGGCCGACGACGCGCCCGTGACGATCATGCGCGGGACAAATCACATCGGATTCTCGGTCGGGAGTCGAAGGCTCTTCTCGAAGCTCGACGAGCGCCGGTTCCCGGACTACGAAAAGGTCATCAGCAAGGAAAACGACAAGAAGGCGATCGTTCCCCGCGAAGAGCTTCTGGGCGCCGTCCGGAGGATTGCGCTCCTCTCCGGCGACCGGATGAAAGCCGTGAGCCTTTCGTTCCAGAAGGACGCCCTCGTCGTTTCTTCCGAGAGCCAGGAAGTCGGCGACGGCTCGCAGGAAATTGCCATCACCTACGACAACGCCGCCGTGACGCTGCGCCTCAACGCGCGCTACCTCGAGCAGTTTCTCGAAGCGGCCGAGACGAAGGACGTCCACCTCTTCGTGAAAGACGAGCAGGCGCAGTGTCAGGGTCGACCTGCCGAACCGCTGGGCGGCATCCGCAGTTATCTCTACGTCGTGATGCCGATGAGGATGTAGTCGCCCGCGTGGAGATTCTTTCGCTGACTACCGAAGGCTTCCGAAACCTCCTCAACGGCAAGGTGGAGGTGCACCCGCGCCTGAACCTGATCGTCGGCGACAACGGGCAGGGGAAAACGAACCTGCTCGAGGCGCTCGCGCTCGTTTCGGGGCGGCCGTCGTTCCGCACGCGCGAACTCGCCGAAGTGCGCCAGCCTCTCGCGGCGCGCGCGGTCGTCTCGGTGCGACTGCGCGACGACGCGGGAGACTCCCGAAACGACGCGACGCTCGGGTTCGCCTGCGCGGGTGGCGCGCGCGAGCAGCACCGGGACGGCAAGCGCGTGCCCAGGCTCGCTGCGGCGCGCAGCCTCCCGGCCGTCTTCCTCACGGCGCAGGATCTTCCGCGTCTGTCCGGTCCCCCGGCGGAGCGCCGCCGGGCGCTCGACCGGGCCGCGCTCGCGCTCAAGCCCGAGCACGCGCGGGCCCTCCTCGCCTACGAACGGGCGCGCGCGGCGAAGACCCGCCTGCTTTCTCTCGGCGCGCGGTTCGACGCGGTCGAGCTCGCCGTGTACGAAACGGCGCTCGCCGAGACCGGCGGGCTCGTCGCGGCCCACCGGCGCGAGACGCGGGCCCGGCTCGAAGAGGAGATCGCGCGCCACGCGGAAGACCTCGGCTCGCCGTTTCGGAACCTCTCCCTCGATCTCGTGAGCGACCTGCCGGCGGAGGGCGCCGCGCCGGAAATGGGCGCGGCCCTCGCGGTCCTCATGCGCGCACGCAAGAGCGACGAACGCCGCGCGCAGCGGTGTCTCGTCGGGCCCCACCGGGACGACGTCGTACTCCGGGCCGACGGTGTTCCGCTCGCGAGCCGGGCCTCCTCGGGCGAGACGCGCACGTTTCTCCTCGCGTGGACCCTCGCGGAGATGTCTCTCCTCGCGGGCGGCGGCCGGGCGCCGATTCTCGGATTCGACGACTTCGATTCCGAATGGGATCCGCGCGTTCTCGGCGCGTTCGCCGAGGCGCTGCCCGGGGACGGACAGGTTTTCCTGACCTCCGCCCGACCCGAGGCGGTCCGCGGACTTCCCCTTCCGGCGGGCGCGATCTACCGCATGTCCGCGGGGCGGCTCTCGCGGGAGGGCATCCTGGGCGCGGGCCGAAGCGCGGAGCGCCGCGTCGCCGCGGCGGGAGCGGGGCCGGCATGAGCGAGCGCAGGGAACGCGCCGACGCCCCGGTCGGCGCCGAGACGCTGCCGCCGCCCGGGCCGACGCACGCAGGCGCGGAAGACTACGGCACGAGCTCGATCAAACTTCTGAAGGGGCTGGAGGCCGTGCGCAAGCGGCCCGGGATGTACATCGGGAACACCGACGACATCACGGGGCTACACCACATGGTCACCGAGCTCGTCGACAACGCGATCGACGAGGCACAGGCCGGCTATTGCGACACGATTTCCGTCGTCGTCCATGCCGACGACTCCGTGTCCGTCGAGGACAACGGCCGCGGAATTCCCGTCGGGCCGCATCCGGTGCACGGCCGCGAGACGCTGGAGATCATTCTCACGGACCTCCACTCGGGCGGGAAGTTCGACGACAACGCGTACAAGGTCTCGGGCGGCCTCCATGGCGTGGGCCTGTCCGTCGTCAACGCGCTCGCGGGATCGCTCGACGTCGAGGTCAAGCGGGAGGGCCGCGTCTGGCAGCAGCACTACGAGAAGGGCTTCCCGATGGTGCCGATCCGGGAAGTCGGCCGGTCGACGAAGACGGGCACCAAGATCACGTTCAAGGCCGACCCGGAGATCTTCTCCGTCACGAGCTACAACTTCGACGTGTTGTCGCAGCGGCTGCGCGAGCTCGCCTTCCTGAACTCCGGCGTCGCGATCGAGATCCTCGACGAACGCGACCCGAAAGGCGAGAAGAAGCACCTCTTCAAGTACGACGGCGGCATCCGCTCGTTCGTCGAGCACCTGAACAAGAACAAGCAGCCGCTTCACGACGCCGTCATCACGTTCTCCGACGTGAAGGACCCGAGCGGAAACGCGGCGGTGGACGCGAAGAAGGAGCGGCTGGACGTCGCGCTCCAGTGGAACGAGGGCTACACCGAGCAGATCTTCTGCTTCACGAACACGATCTCGAACAAGGACGGCGGGACGCACCTCGAAGGACTCAAGACCGCGCTCACCCGCGCGATCCAGAAATACGCCGAGGGCGCCGGCCTGACGAAGCACCTCAAGGACACGACGCTCTCGGGTGACGACTGCCGCGAGGGGCTCACGGCCGTCGTGTCGCTCAAAATCCGGGACCCGAAGTTCTCCTCGCAGACGAAGGAAAAACTCGTCTCGCAGGAGGCGAAGACCTGGGTGCAGACGGTCACCTACGAGAAGCTCTCGAACTTCTTCGAGGAAAACCCCAAGGTCGCGCGCCGCGTCGTCGAGAAGATCGTGGACGCCGCCCGCGCGCGCGAGGCCGCCCGCAAGGCGCGCGAGCTCGTCCGGCGCAAGGGCGCGCTGGACGGAGCCGGGCTTCCCGGCAAGCTCGCCGACTGCCAGGAAGGCGATCCCGCGCTCTCGGAGATCTTCATCGTCGAGGGCGACTCGGCCGGCGGCTCGGCCAAGCAGGGGCGCGACCGGCGCACGCAGGCGATCCTTCCCCTGAAGGGCAAGATCCTGAACGTCGAGAAAGCGCGCTTCGACAAGATGCTCGCCTTCGCGGAGATCCGTTCCCTGATCCTCGCCCTGGGCGCGGGCATCGGCGAGGACTTCGACTCGGACAAGATCCGTTACCACAAGATCGTCCTCATGACGGACGCGGACGTGGACGGCAGCCACATCCGGACGCTCCTTCTCACGTTCTTCTTCCGGCAAATGCGGACGGCGATCGAACGCGGCTATCTCTACATCGCGCAGCCGCCGCTCTTCCGGGCCGTCGAAGGCAAGAAAGAAGTTTTTCTCAAGGACGAGAAGGAGTACGCGCGCTTTCTTCTCGCGCGCATCGGAGACGACCGCTCTCTCTCGGCTGAGCCGTCCGAGCGGACTCTCTCGGGGTCGGCGCTCATGACGCTCGTGACGGGCCTTCAGGACTGGCGCGCTCTCATGCTGCGCCTCGCGATCCGGGGGTTCCCCGAGGCGCTCGTCCGGACGCTCGTGCGGCAGAAGCTGACCGAGCCGGGCGCCCTCCAGGACCGCGGGCGCCTCGAGCGGGCCACGCACGACTTCGTGGCCGTGATCGAGTCGTTCGCGATCGTCCCCGACGAGGAGCACGGCGGCTTCGCGGTGCACGCCACGCAGGCCGTGAACGGCGTGACGAAGACCGGGATCGTGAACGCCGCGTTCCTCTCGGGTTACGAGATGCGGCGCGCCGTCGAGCTCGCGGCCGCCCTCGACGGCTTCCTCGACGGCCCTTACCGCCTGAAGACGAACGGGAACGGCGACGAACGCGTCCTCGCGACCCTCGGCGAGGCGGTCGATGCCGTCCTCGAGAGCGCGAAGAAGGGCCTGACGATCAACCGCTACAAGGGCCTCGGCGAGATGAACCCCGAGACGCTGTGGGACACGACGATGAACCCGGCCACGCGCCGCCTCCTTCAGGTCCGCATCGAGGACGCCGTCGAGGCGGACTCGATCTTCACGATCCTCATGGGTGACGCTGTCGAGCCGAGGCGGGAGTTCATCGAGACGAACGCGCTCAACGTCAGCAATCTGGACATCTGATGGCCGACGTCCCGGAGAAGCCGCCCACGATCGACCCGACGGAAAAGATTCCGGTCTCGATCGAAGAAGAGATCAAACGGAGCTATCTCGACTATGCGATGTCCGTCATCGTCGGGCGCGCCCTCCCCGACGTGCGCGACGGCCTCAAGCCGGTGCACCGCCGCGTCCTCTTCGGGATGTGGGAGCAGTCGAACCGGCACAACCGGCCCTACAAGAAGTCGGCCCGCCTCGTCGGCGACATCATGGGCAAGTACCACCCGCACGGCGATGCCGCGATTTACGACACGATCGTCCGGATGGCGCAGGACTTCTCGATGTCGGAGCCGCTGGTGGACGGCCAGGGCAACTTCGGCTCGGTGGACGGCGACTCCGCGGCCGCGATGCGCTACACGGAGATCCGCCTCACGCGCCTCGCCGAGGAGATGCTCGGCGACGACGTCGACAAGGAAACGGTCGACTGGGCCCTGACCTACGACGGCTCCCTGCAGGAGCCGACCGTGCTCCCCGCGAAATTCCCCAATCTCATCGTAAACGGAGCCGAGGGCATCGCCGTCGGCATGGCGACGAAGATCGCGCCTCACAACCTCGCCGAGGCCTGCGCCGCGGCGATCGTGCTTCTCGACGACCCGAACGCCGAGCTCGCCCGGCTCGTCGAAGTGATGCCCGGACCCGATTTTCCGACGGGCGGCATCATCCTGGGCCGGCAGGGGATCGTGGACGCGTACAAGACGGGGCGCGGCATCCTGCAGGTGCGCGGGCGCGCGGAGATCGAGAAGAACAAGAAGGGCGATCGCGAGTCGATCGTCGTGACGGAGCTTCCCTTCCAGGTCAACAAGGCCCGCCTCATCGAGCAGATCGCGGGCCTCGTCAACGACAAGAAGATCGACGGCATCACCGCGATTCGCGACGAGTCCGACCGCGACGGCATGCGGATGGTGGTGGACGTCAAGCGCGACGCCATCGCCCAGGTCGTCCTGAACCAGCTCCTCTCCGCGACTCCGCTCCAGTCCTCGTTCGGGATCAACGCGCTCGCGATCGTGGACGGACAGCCGCGGGTCCTCCCCCTGAAGGAGCTTCTTCGCCACTTCCTCGACCACCGCCGCCAGGTCGTCGTGCGACGCACAATTTTCGACCTTCGAAAGGCGGAAGAGCGCGCCCACCTGCTTCTCGGTCTCGCGATCGCCCTTTCGAATCTCGACCGGGTCATCGCGATCATCCGGGGGAGCAAGGATCCCGGCGAAGCCAAGGATCGCCTGTGTGCCGAAATCACAGTCGAGAAGGCGGCGCTCGAGAAGTTTCTCGGAGCCGGCGCTCTGGACGTTTCGGCCTCCGCGCGAACGGACGACGGCCTCCTGCGCCTCGACGCCGTGCAGGCGCAGGCGATTCTCGACATGCGCCTTCAGCGCCTGACGGGCCTCGAGCGCGACAAGATCGTCGCGGAGTTCCAGGAGGTCCTCGCGACGATCGCCGACCTGAAGGACATCCTCGCGAAGAGCGGGCGCGTTGCGGCCATCATCCGGGGCGAGCTCAGCGCGATCAAGGAGACGTTCGGGCGGCCACGGCGGACGGAAATCGTCGCGGCCGCAAACGACCTCGCCGCAGAGGACCTCATCGCCGAAGAAGAGGTCGTCCTCACGGTCAGCCGGGGAGGCTACGCGAAGACGACGCCGCTCTCGGTCTACCGCGCGCAGAAACGCGGGGGCAAGGGCCGCATGGGGGCTCAGACGAAGGAGGAAGACGTCGTCGAGCACCTCTTCGTAGGGTCGACGCACGACTACCTCCTCGCCTTCACGAACAAGGGCCGGGTCCACTGGGTGAAGCTTTACGACGTGCCCTCCGGCGGCCCCGCCACGCGCGGCAAGGCGCTCGTGAACCTTCTCGCGCTCGAGGACGGGGAGCGCATGGCCGCAATGACGACGACGCGCACGTTTCCCGACGACCGATACCTCCTCTTCGCGACGAAGCGCGGCCTCGTCAAGAAGACGGTGCTCTCGGCGTACGGAAACCCGCGCGAGAAGGGCATCATCGCGATCAAGATCGAGGACGGGGACGAGCTTCTCTCGGCGCAGATCACCGACGGATCCCGGCAGGTCTTCCTCGGCACGCGGCTCGGCATGGGAATCAAGTTCTCCGAGACGAACGCCCGGCCGATGGGGAGGGACACGACGGGGGTCAAGGGCATCGAGCTCAAGGGCGACGATGTCGTCGTCGAGATGGACCTCGTCGAGGAAACCGGCACGCTTCTGGCGGTCACCGAGAAGGGCTACGGCAAGCGGACGGACGTGGCGGAGTATCGGCATCAGACGAGAGGGGGCTCCGGCGTCATCAACGTGCGTGTCGGCCAGAAGAACGGCCCGGTCGTCGGCATCTCGTCCGTGACGGAGACCGACCATCTTCTCGTGATCACGGAGCAGGGAATCATCATTCGCCTCGCGGTCGCGGACGTCCGGGAGACGGGCCGCGCGGCGATGGGCGTCAAGCTCATAGACCTCGCGGACGGAGATCGCGTCGTTGCCGTGGCCAAGCTCGCGAACCTCGGGGACAGGGACGACGAGCCCGAGGGCGATGCGCCAGGTCCCGGCGAGCCGGGCGAGTAGACTCCGCGATCCGATGCGTTTTTTCCTCGACACCGCCGACATCGAAGAGGCCCGCCGCGTGCGCGACTGGGGCCTCCTGGACGGGATCCTGCTCAGGCCCGAGTCCGCGGAAATGAAGGGCCGCGACGCCCGCCGCGTCCTGGCCGATCTCGCGCAGGTGGGAGATGGCCCGGTCGTCGCGACGCTCGCGGCCGGCGATCCGAAAGCCATGTACAAAGAGGCCCGGGAACTCCACAAGCACGGGAAGAACGTCGTCCTGCGCGTCCCGATGACGCGGGAGGGTCTCCGCGTCGTGCGCCTCCTCGGCGACGAGCAGATCGCCACGGATGTGGGGCTCGTCTTCACGGCGACCCAGGCCCTTCTTGCCGCGCGTTCCGGCAGCGCCTACGTTTCGCCATCCGTCGGCGAGCTCGACGACGCCGGCCAGATCGGCATGGACGTCGTCGAGTCCATCGTGCGCGTCTTCGACAACTACGGCCTCGAGACGCAGATCTCGGTGCAGGGAATCCAGAACCCCATTCACGTCCTGGACGCGGCGGCCTTGGGAGCGGATGTCGCAACGCTGCCGTTCGCAGTGTTGGACCGGCTGTTCGATCATCCCCTCACGGCGCGGGGCGTCGCGGCTCTTCGAAGCGCCCCCTCCGACGGCCCGCGGAGGATTCATTGATCTCGCGTGAGCGGGCCGTGGACATCTCCCACCGCATGATGGAGCGACTCAAGAAGACGCCGGGGATCGCGCTCTCGGGCGAGCGCGAGTTCGTCCGCGGCCGCGTGCTTCAGGGCCTGCTCGCATGGGACAAGGAAAACGAGCGTCTCTCGGCCGAGACGAAGAAGAAGCTGCTCGCGAAGGCGCGCCGCGTCATCGAGGGGTCGCGCGAGTGGGACCTCCTCTATGCTGAGGAAATGGAGCGCGCTTACGTGACGCTCCTGTCTCACGGCGAATAGAGTCACAGGGCCGCGCGAGCCCGGTCGGTCTCGGTACACCCTTGGTTGGCCACAAATCGGCTTTCAGGTTGACGTTGGTCTAGGCCAAGACTGAAGATGCCAGGGATGGCGACGAACGCCGCTAACGCCGAACGGCCCGCGATCCCGGCGCCCCGGGTTCCGCTTTACCGTACGATCGCGGACGCGATCATCCGCGATATCCGCCGGGGGCGGCACGTCGAGGGTGAGCGGCTCCCGGCGTCTCGCGATCTTGCCCGGTCGCTGGAGGTGAACCGGGCGACCGTGCATCAGGCGCTTCAGACCCTGAAGCGCGAAGGTTGGGTCGAGACGAACAAGGGCGGGGGCACGCGCGTGGCACGCCGCTCGAGCGCCGGGCCCGTCCTCGGCCCCGCGCCCGCGTGGGACCGCATTGCGTCGTCGCTTCTGACGCGCATTCTCGCCGAGCCCCCGGCCGTCGAGCCGGTGGCGGTGCCGTACGACCTCTCGCGCCTCGCGCCGGACGAGCGGGACTTTCCGGCCGCCGCCTTCGCGGCGCTTCTCGCGGACGTGGCCCGCGACGGATCGCTCCTCTCCTACGGCTCCCCCTTCGGCTACCGCCCTCTCCGCGAGACCCTCGCCGCGCGCCTCGCGAAGCGCGGGATCCCGGCCGACCCGGACGCCCTTCTCATCGTGAACGGGGCCCAGCAGGGCCTCGATCTCATCACCCGGTCCCTCGTGGACCCAGGCGACTCCGTCGTCGTCGAGACGCCGTCGTACGCGGGGGCGCTGTCGCTCCTGCGCGCGCATCGGGCGCGGCTCCTCGGCGTCCCGCTCGACGGGGACGGCCTCGTGCCCGCGGCCCTCGAGCGGGCCCTCGTCGAAAAGCCAAAGTTCGTCTACACGATTCCGGATTTCCAGAACCCGACGGGTCTCCTCTCTTCCGCCCCCCGTCGCGCGGAGATCGCGCGGATCGCGGCGGCGGCGGGCGTCCTTCTCGTCGAGGATGCATTCGACGCGGATCTTCTCGTCGAGGGCGAGCTGCCGCCCCCGTTCGCGGCGCTCGCGCCGGGGCACGTGATCCACCTCGGCACGATCTCGAAGGCGCTCTTCCCCGGCGTGCGCGTCGGCTGGATTTCGGGGCCCAGGGAATTCGTGCACCGGCTCGCGGCGCTCAAGCGCGTCGGCGAGTTGACGTCACCCCCCGTCCTGCAGGCGGCGGTGAACCTCTTTCTCGTCCAGGGCGACTACGACAGGCATCTCGCGCGCATGAGGAGCCGGCTGAAGAACCGCCTCGCCCTCGCGCACAGGACGATTCTCGGCCGCTTTCCGATCGGGACGCGCGCCCTCAAGCCGTCCGGCGGCTACGTTCTCTGGGCGGAGCTTCCGCCCGGAGTCTCGGGCCGCGCCCTCGCGGCGGCGGCGCGCGAGAAGGGCGTTCTTCTCTCCGCGGGAGCCGACTTCCAGCCCGACCAGGCCGACGTCTCCGCGATCCGGATCTCCGTCGCGCGCGGGTCCGGCGCGGACCTCGCGAAGGCTCTCGAGATCGTCGGCGCCGCCGCGCGCGACCTCGCTCGGCAGGCCGCCCGGCGGCAGAAGACTCCGGCGAAGGAGACGAAGGACGCGGCCGAGGCCGCGCTGATCCAGATTTGACCGACGTCAGGCAGGGGATTCCGAAATCCCCGAAAGGGTTCTCGACATGACGAACAGCAGCGACTTTCCCCTCACATCACCCTTCGCGACCGACGCGTTCCGCGTGAAGGTCGGGCTCGCCGAAATGCTCAAGGGCGGCGTCATCATGGACGTCGTCGACGCCGACCAGGCGAAGATCGCCGAGGACGCCGGCGCCGTCGCCGTCATGGCGCTCGAGCGCGTGCCGTCCGACATCCGAAGGGACGGCGGCGTCGCGCGGATGTCGCCGGTCTCGAAGATCCGCGAGATCGAAGCCGCCGTGTCGATTCCCGTGATGGCGAAGTGCCGCATCGGCCACCTCGCCGAGGCGCGGGTCCTCGAGGCGCTCGGGGTGGACTTCATCGACGAGTCCGAGGTTCTGACCCCCGCCGACGAGGAGAACCACGTCTACAAGCACGACTACAAGGTCCCGTTCGTTTGCGGCTGCCGCAATCTCGGCGAGGCGCTCCGGCGAATCGGCGAAGGGGCCGCGATGATCCGGACGAAGGGCGAGGCGGGGACCGGCGACATCGTCCACGCCGTCCGGCACCTGCGCGAGGTGACGCGCCAGATGAAGGCGCTCACGCTCCTGACGAAAGACGAGTGGATGGCGGCTGCGAAGAACCTCGGCGCCCCGTTCGAGCTCGTCGCCTGGGTCGCCCAGCACGGCCGCCTTCCGGTCCCGAACTTCGCCGCCGGCGGCATCGCGACGCCGGCCGACGCGGCCCTCTGCCGGATGCTCGGGGCCGAAGCGGTCTTCGTGGGCTCCGGCATCTTCAAGTCGACGGACCCGGCCAAACGCGCGCGCGCGATCGTCGAAGCGACGACGCATTTCGAGGATCCGGCGCGGATCGCGAAGGCATCGGAGGGTCTCGGGGAAGGCATGAAGGGCATCGAGGCCTCGAAACTCTCCGAGGCCGAGCTCCTCCAGACCCGCGGCTGGTAGTCCCTTGATCGGCGTTCTCGCACTCCAGGGCGACTTCGAGGCGCACCGCGAAGCGCTCCGTCGCGCGGGCGTCGAGGCGCGCGACGTGCGGTCCGCGGACGAGATCCTCGCGTCGACGGGCCTCGTCATTCCCGGCGGCGAGTCGACGACGCTCCGCCTCCTCATGGAGGGGACCGGAATCGAGGAGGCGATCCGCGCCCTGGCGCGCCGGGGCGATCCGCTCCTCGGTACCTGCGCGGGAGCGATTCTCCTGGCCCGGGACGTGGAGGGGCCGAGGGCCGAAGGCTTCGGCCTCCTTCCGATGACCGTCGTCCGGAACGCCTACGGCCGGCAGCTGGATTCGGCGGTCGTGCGGTTGACGGACCTCTCGCCGGACGTCCTCGGCGCAGAGCCGCTCGAGGCCGTCTTCATCCGCGCGCCCAGGATTTCCGCCGTCGACCCCGACGTGGAGGTGCTCGCCCGGCGGGACGGCGATCCGGTTCTCGTGCGCAAGGGCAACGTCACGGCGGCGACGTTCCATCCCGAACTGACGAAGGACCCTCGCGTGCTCTCGGTGTTTCTCTCCGGGCGGGGGTCCGTGTGAGAAGAACGGCCGCGTGAGAAAATCATGGGAATGAGCGCACGCTCCACGTCCGCCGCCGTTCCCGCCTTTACTCTCGACGCTGCGGACGACCTTCTCGTCGAAGACCGCGGGGGCATCCGGATCCTCGCGCTCGGCCGCGGCAAGGCGAACGCCCTGTCGACCGAGTTCGCAGCCACGCTGCACCGCGCGGCGCTGGAGGCCCAGGAGGACCCCGCCGTTCGCGGGGTCGTCCTGACGTCCCGCTCCCCGAAGATCTTCTGCGGCGGGTTCGACCTCCGGAAGCTGGCGCACGCCGGGCCCGAGGACTTCGGCCGCTTCGTGCGCGTGTTCGACGCGCTTTTCTTCGACCTCTTCCTCCTGGGCAAGCCCCTCGTCGCGGCATTGACGGGTCACGCCGTCGCCGGAGGAGCGCTGCTCGCGGGCACCGCGGACTTCCGCTTCGCGGCCGCGGGACCGGGTACGATCGGCCTTCCCGAGGTCCGGCTCGGCATTCACGTCCCCCGGCACTACGTGGAGGCGATGCGCACCACGGTCGGAGAACAGGCCCTCACGCGCTGGGCCCTTCTCGGGGAAACGATGCCGTTCGAGGAAGCGCACACGCTCGGCGCGATCGACCGGATCGTGCCGCCGGATCGGCTTCTCGACGAGGCGATCGCGTTCGCCGAGCAGCTCGGCGGCGCCTCGAGCGAGGTCTACGCGGCGGTCAAGCGCGACCTCAGGGGGTCCGCGTTCGACCGGGCGATGGACGTGCAGCCCGACGCGCGCAAGGCGTTCGTCGACTCCTGGTTCTCCGAGATCGGCCAGCGCGGCCTCGCCGGCGCTCTGCATCACGGCGCCTGACCCGAGCGCGACGGACGTGGACGAACTTCTCGAGGCGCTCGGCCTCGAACGGCGCCCGCCGGACACGCGGTTCTTCGAGGACCTCTTCCTCCGCTTCCAGCGCCGCGTGGCGAACGAGACGCTCACGCGCCCGTCCGGAAATCCCGGGGCCTTCGACGCGGAGGCGTTCTTCGGGAACTGGGTCGAAGAGGAACGGGGCCTCGTGGGCGAAGAGCGCGCGAGAGCCTTCGCGTGGCTCGCGGGGCAGCTCGGCTTCGCGTGCGAGCTCGAGAGTTCTTTTTGCTTCAGACCCTGGGAGACGGTAGAGCGCGACGAGCAGCGGTGGAGCGAAGGCCCCGGTGGATTTTCTTTGAAGGGGGATGGGGCTGGGGTGCATCGCGCCGTGATCGCCAGGATCGCGGGGCGGCACATCCTCGCGGACGCGGGATTCCCACTCCCCGTCCTGCTGCCGCTCGATGCGCCCGACCGCGAGTTTCCGACGGGCTTCGGAACGTTGACAGTGAAGAGCCCTCCCGGCGGCGACGACATCCGCATCACGTGCGATGCGCGCGGCGAGGAAACGGAGCTGCTCCGCGTCGACCTCGCAGCGAATCCTCCCCCTCCTCCACTCGAAGAAATTCGCAGACCGCTTCCCGGCGCTTCTCCTCCGCTCGACACGCCCGGGAGCAAAAAGGGTTTTGCTCTCCGCGTTCTCGACGACCGCGTCCTCTTCTGGCGCGCGGGGCGCATGACGATCCTCGACGCATGGAGCCTGCTCGACTATCCGCTTCCCGCTTCGGAGCGCGCCGCGATCGAGAAGATCTTCGCGCTCGAGCTCGAAGGAATCCTTCTGCCCGAAGAGCCGCTCGACGAGGTGGCGAAGCCGGCGACGCTTTCGGTGTTTCATCTCAGCCCGGTGGCGCCGCTCGAGGCGAAGGAACGCGTGGGGCGTGACCCGCTCCCCCTCATTCTCGTGTCGAGCCGCGAGGAACGCGTGGAAGAGGCTGCCTCCGGAGGCTCGCGGATCACGATCCGGGCGACCCTTGCCGACGTGCCTCCCGAAGGGCCCGGGGAAGCCGTCCGCAAGACGCTCGTCTTCCACCTGGTGTCGGAGCTCTTCGAACTCTCGGGCGGCCCCGGAAGAACGGGCTAGAAGTCCAGCACGTCTCCGTCCGCGAGGATCGAGACGCGCGCGTCCCCGAGCTCCGCGACCTCGGCCCTGAGGCGCGGAAGGCCCGGCGGTTTCATGTGGTAGAGATGAATCGGCGCCCCTGGCGGAAACTTCACGATTTCGGACTGCAGCGTCGCGGGGGTAAGGTGCTTCGAAACGTCCGCGAGGTGCTGCAGAGAATTCGGAAACGAGCACTCGACGAAGATGCCTTTGACGTCGGTTCGAGCGCGCGCGGCTCGCCACAGCGCATCCGTCGGGCCCGTGTCGCCCGAGAACACGATGCTCGTGCCGCGGTCCTCGAGGATGTAGCCGACGGTCGGGACGACGTGCGACACCGGGATGGCGGTTCCGATGAGCGCCCCGACCGCGAACGGCTCGCCGACGGGGACGGCCCGATACGTCACCGCGGGCACGAAATCGTTCAGGAGACGCGAGAAATCAGGCCACAGGGCGTCGTTGAACAGGTGTTTCCGGAGGGCGGCGAGAACGTCCTCCGGGGCCACGAGCTCGAGGGGAGATGCCTTCCGGCCGAAGACGTTCTCGACCAGGAAAGGGAGCGACGCGATGTGGTCCATGTGTGCGTGCGTGACGAGGACGGCGCGTACTTCGGCCTGTTCCTCCAGCGTCAGCGCGTCCGTAAGGGCGCCGGCGTCGACGCAGACCGTCCCGTTCACGAGGAAGGACGTCTGCCGATGGGAGGGCGAGGAGCCGCCATGGGCTCCGAGAACGCGAACGCGCACGGAGGAGGGATTATGCGGCAGCGGGCCCCGCGATGTTCACGCGGTGACGGCCCTCACACTCACAGGCTGGACGGTCTAGAACGTGTACCCGATGTAGAAGGAGGTCGTCCAGTCGGTCAGCGACGAGTTCCAGTCCCACTGCTTCGCCCAGTCCACGTTCCACGGCAGGCCGAGGAAGTAGACGCTGAAGCCCGCGCCGAACGAGGAGAGCCCGTTCTTCAGGCGCGCATCCTTGATGAACTGGAACCCCGCGTCCTTGAGCCAGCCGCCCGCCACGTCGCAAAAGACGTGTCCCCGGATGCCGCCGAACTGCAAGACCGGCGTCGCGAGAAGGTCGATGAGGGGAAACCGGAGCTCCGCATTCACGTAAAAGGCGTTGTTTCCGAAGACGCTCCGGTAGTCGTAGCCGCGGAGCGTGTCGAGGCCGCCGAAAGAGAACACCGTCGGTGCCGCCCCGCGGGAGAACGCCGCGAAGCCGCGCATCGCGATGAGGACGCGCCGCGACAACGGAATGTAGATGCGGGCATCCATGAAACCGTCGAAGGAGAGGGAGGACTCTCCCTTCTGGAAGGACGGCGTGTACTGGAAGTTCAGGTCCATGCGCTTGCCGCCGATCGGACCGAAGGCCGCGTAGCGCGTCGTGTCGTACGAGATCCCGACGCCCACCGTCGGCACGTTGTCTGTGCGTGGATCGTAGAAAACCGCCTGGGATCCGTCGGCGTTCGAGATCGCATAGGGCACGTCGAGCGAGCGGCTCAGGAAGCCGACGTTTCCCTCGAGGCGCGTGTAACGCGAGATCGGGTAGTAGCCGGAAAGCGAGATCCCCGTGTCCCGCGAGATGCGCTGATCGCGTGTGAAGTCGCCCGTCTCGTAGTTGTATCCGTAGAAGTACTGGCGCTGATCGTAGACCTGAAGACCCCACTGGAACCGCTTCGAGATGTTGAAAAACCCGAGGCGAAAGTTCGAGAACGTGGACACGGAGTCGAACTGGAAGAACGCGCGGTGGTCGCCGAGGTAGTCCGAGAACGACAGGACGACCTGCGAGACGAAGGTCTGGTCCGTGTTGATGCCCGCGAGCACCTGCGCGTTGTCGAGGAAGAGCTTGAACTTCGGGCGCGAGAGCTTCTCCGGGTCGACCGCGACTTCGACGGCGGGCACGAAACCGGCCGTTCCACCCGCTGTGACCGGGGCGGGCGGCAGCGCGCGCTCGTCGAGCTTGCGGAACGGCTTCTTCGCGTCCGCGACGTAAAGCTGGAAGCGGAGGCCCTGGAAGCCGGAGAAGACGATCTTCTCCTGGCCGTCGGGGCCGGTGAAGGCGGCGGGCCCGAGCGCCGCGCCGATCACGTCCGTGTACTGTGAAATCTCGCCCGTGACCAGGTCCTGGCCGTAGATGTTGAAGATCCCGCCCCGGGAGGAGGCGTAGTAGATCCTTTTTCCGCCGGGCGAGAAGGACGGATCCTCGTCGTTGCTGTCGCCCCACGTGACCTGCTCAATCTTCGAGGGATCGTCGACCGGGAACCGTACGATCTTCGAGAAGCCGCCCACGATCTTCGAGTGGTAGATCCACTTGCCGTCGGGCGAAAAGACGGGCGCCTCGTCATAGGCGGGATCGTTCGTGAGGTTCCGGACGGCACGCGTCTTCATGTCGAGGAGGAAGATGTCGCGGCTGTTGCCCTCGAGGCCGGAGAAGACGATGAAGTTTCCGTCCGGCGACCACGACGGCGCGAGCGGAACGTCCGGGGCGACGGAGATGCGCTCGAGGAGCCCGCCTCCGCGCGCCGAGAAGATGAGCAGCTTGCGGCCGCGCTCCTGCCGGCCGAAGGCGGCGATGCGGTCGCCGTCCGGCGCGAAGGAGAGATCGCGCCCGCTTTCCGGGCCCGTCGTGAGGTACTGCCCGACGATGTACTCGTACTGCGTCGTGTGGCCCGCGGACAGGTTTTTGTAGAGCTTGCGGTCCCTCACGGAGAGGAGGGCGATGTCGACGTCTCCCTTGACCGTCGTGAGCGTCGCGACGAACTCGCCCGAAGGGGACGGAGCCGCCCCGATCTCGAACGACTCCCGTCCGTACGGGCCCACGCGGAAGCGTTCCCCGTATTCGCTGGCCTCCCCCTTGGACGCGAGGAGCGGCAGGAACTTGCGCCGGAGGTAACGACGGAACTTGAGGTCGAAGTCGTCCGGCTGGATCTCGAAGGCGCGCCGGAGCGCTATGGCGACGTCCCGGCCCAGGAAAGAACGGTATTCGAAGAGGAAGTCCCGGACGGCGTCCTTGCCCCACTCCGCTTCCATGAAGTCGTACACGGCGTGGCCGTAGCGGTAGGCGGGATAGCCCTCGATGTTGACTTTCGTGATGGGGGGGATGAGGTCTTGGTTGACCGCGTCCCGAAGGTACATGCGGTCCTTGTCGTCCTCGTCGTTCCCGTAGTAGGACGCCATTCCCTCGACGACCCAGGTCGGGACGTTCGCCGTGAGAGCGCGGCCGAGCCTTCCGCCGAACAGGATCTCGTACTGGAAGACGTGCGTGAGCTCGTGCTGGATGAGCGCCTGGAGCTTCTCGTCCGGCAGGTCGATCGGGAGAACCATCCGGTTGCGGGCGGGTTCCGCGAAGGCGCCGACGCCTTCGGGGATGAAGTTGAGCTCGATGTTGTTCTGCTCGAACTCGGCGTGCGTCGCGTAGTAGATGATCGGGATCCGCTTCGGGATCTGGTAGTTCAGCCGGCGCGACAGCTCGTCGTAGGCCGACTCCGCCATCGACACGACCTTTTGAAGGGTCTGTCTCTCGCGCGAATAGTGGTACATGTCGAAGTGCGTCGACTGGTAGATCTGCCAGTCGAACTTGTCGTAGACGATCTTGTTCTGTCCGGCGGGCCGCGCCTCTTTCGCGAGGAGGATCGCGAGCGCGAGGCCCGCGCACGTGGCGAGGGCCCTGACCTTCCTAATCGAAGACATAACGGTTCGCCTCCCGCTCGCGCACCACGAAGAGCCCGAGGAGCTGGTTTTCGAGGGAGAAGAGATTCTCGAAGAGGCCGACGAGCTCGTCCGTGGTCCGGCGGTTCTTCTCCTTCGTGTCGCGGAAATTTTCCTGGAAGAGCTTCAGCCCCGTGTGCCCGTCGATCGCGACGACCGTCACGTCGAACGTGAAACCCGTCGACTCGACGAGCACCTGCCGGTAGTAGATCCGGTTGTCGATGGGGCTGCGGTATTCCTCGGCGCGATAGCCGGACTTGTTCTCCACGCGGAAGTCGACGACGCCGGTCAGGAGAATGTCGGCTCCCGTTCGCGTTCCGACGCCGCGCCAGAAATCCGCGGCCTCGCCGAGCTCCTTCAGGTTCTGCGTCGGAAGGCGGACATCCTGGGGCATCGCCACGATCGTCATCTTCGTGCGCTTGCCGAGCTGCTTGCCGAGGTAGCGGCGGAACTCCGTGTCGAGGTCGAGGTCCTTGTAGCGCGGCGCGTCCTTCTTGTCGGAGAGCTTCGACGCGACGAGAAAGGGCGCGAGGGAGAGGCGCTCTCGCCCCGTGACGGCGAGCTTCGGTCGAAGAGGAAGCTTGAGCTTGACCTCCTTCGCCGAGGAGCAGGCGGCCGCGAGGAGGGCCGCGAGAAGGATGGCGAGGCGCCGCCGGCCGCCGGCCGTCATGCCGATCCTCCCGGAGGCGTCGCGAACGTTGGCGGTGCCGGAGGAACGGGCGCGGGGGACGGCACCGGGGGCGCGGCGGGAACGGGGGCCGGCGCGGCCGGCGCGGATAGAGAGGGCGCGGACGCAGAGGGCGCGGGCAGCGACGACGCCCGCTGCACCGAGGTGTAGTACTCGGCGAAGCGCGCGTAATTGCGCTTGATTTTAGGATCCTGCGGGGAGAGTTCGAGGGCCTTCTTGTAGGCCGCCAGGGCGCGCGACGTCTCCCCGACGCTCTCGTAGGCGACGCCCAGGTTGTTCTGGACCGCGGCGTTAGCGGGCTGCGCGGCGGCCGCTTTCTCGTAACGGAAGAGGGCCTCGCGCCAGAAACCCTTGCGGGCCATTTCGGTCCCGTACGCGTTCTCGCCCTTCCAGGAGCCACCGGACTTCGCCGCGGGCGACGACGACGCGCACGCGACCGTACCCGTCGCGGCGACGGCCACGAACAGCGCGGCGGCAGGGCGAAAGCGACGCATCACGAAGAGGTCGGGCATTATAGACACCGGTCTTGAGACTTCTTCTCTGAGCAAAAGGGGTGCCGCATGCAAGGCGCGGCGAACGATGCCCGGACAGGACTCATCTGGGCCCGAAAGGGGCGCGGCAGGGCTTCGCGTGCCCTTCGGACGCTCCTTCTTTCGGCCGGGTCGCCCGCCGCCGTCCGCACGCTGTCCCCGGAAGAGGCCGCCCGGATCTCGGGCGAGGACCTCGCCGTCGTCGCGCCGCTCGTCGCGGGAGACGAGGGGAACGAAATCGGGGAGGACGCCCGGCGGCTCGAGGGCTCGGGCGCGCGCGTCGTCTTCCTGACCGACCCCGAGTACCCCGCTCTTCTGCGCGAGATCCACGACCCGCCGCCCGTCCTGTTCGCGCGGGGTCTCGCCCTCACCGAGGCCCCGGCGATCGCCGTCGTCGGAGCGCGTCGCGCGTCCCGCGCGGGCCTCGAAGCGGCGCGTGCCCTCGCGACGGGCCTGGCGGAGGCCGGCGTGAACGTCGTCTCCGGATTTGCCCGCGGCGTCGACGCGGCGGCCCATCGCGCGGCGCTCGACGCGGGCGGACGGACGCTCGCTGTTCTCGGCTGCGGCGTCGACGTTTGCTACCCGCCCGAGCAGAAGAGTCTCTTCGGGACGCTTCTCGCGGCGGGGGCCGCGCTCTCGGAATTTCCGATGGGGACGGAGCCCGAGCCCTGGAACTTCCCGGTGCGCAACCGCATCATCGCCGGGCTCGCGCGCATCGTCTGCGTCGTCGAGGCGGCCGAGAAGAGCGGCTCCCTGATCACGGCCCGCTGCGCGATGGGCTATGGCCGCGACGTCGCCGCGGTCCCGGGCTCGATTCTCTCGCCGGGGACGTTCGGGTCGAACGCGCTTCTCAAGGACGGCGCGATCTTCGTGAGGAACGCCGACGATCTGCTCCAGGAGCTGCCGGAGGAGGAGCGCCGGCGGCTCCGGCGGTCGGTCCCGGAGCGCGACGCGAGGGCGATTCCCGATCATCTTTCGCCCGACGCCGTGGCGCTCCTCGCGGGCCTCGACGCCGACGAGCCGCGGGACTCGGACGCCCTCCTCGCGGCCACCGGTCTCGACGCGGCGCGCTTCTCGGCGGCCCTCCTGCACCTCGAGCTGGAAGGTCTCGTGACGGTCCTTCCGGGGGCTCTTTTCGCGAGGGCACGGGCAAAGAGTTGACAAACGTGGCATCGTGACCGCCCGCTTATGCCGAAATCACTCGTCATCGTCGAGTCGCCCGCGAAGGCCGCCACGCTCGGAAAGTTCCTCGGAAAGGACTTCACCGTCATGGCGTGCTACGGCCACGTCCGCGACCTCCAGAAGAAGGGCATCGCGGTCGATCGGGAGCATGGCTACGCGCCGTCCTACGAGATTCTGCCGGGCAAGGAGCGCACGGTCCAGGACCTGAAGAGAGCCGCGAAGGGCGCCGAAACGATCTATCTCGCGGCCGACCCGGACCGCGAGGGCGAGGCCATCTGCTGGCACCTGCAGGAGATCCTGAAGCCGAGCCTGCCGAAGACGATCTTCCACCGGGCCGAATTCCACGAGATCACGAAGGCGGCCGTGACGCGCGCCGTCTCCCACCCGGGCGTCATCGACCAGAACCGCGTCAACGCTCAGCAGGCGCGCCGGATCATCGACCGCCTCGTCGGCTACGAGGTCTCGGATCTCCTCTGGTCGAAGCTCTGGAGAGGGCTCTCGGCGGGACGCGTCCAGACGGTCACCCTTCGCATCATCGTCGAGCGCGAGAGCGAACGGGAGCGCTTCGTCCCCGTTCCCTACTTCTCGGTTCCCGTGACCCTGCGGAAGGGCGACACCGCCTTCCCGGCGCGCGTCGTCGTCTGGAAGGGCGAGAAGCTCAAGTTCGACGGCACCGACCCGCGGCTTTCTTCCGCCGGGCAGGCCGATGCCGCGCGCGCCCACGTCGAGGGAGCCGCGATCTCGGTCGTGAAGGTCGACGCCAAGGAGCGGAAGTCGAGCGCGCCGCCGCCGTTCACCACGTCCAAGCTGCAGCAGGGCGCGGCGCGCGTCGGCTTCAGCGTCCGCCGCACCATGCAGATCGCGCAGAGGCTCTACGAGGGCAAGACGATCGGCGAGAGCGGCACGATCGGCCTCATCACGTACATGCGGACGGACTCGACGCGCTCAGCCGAGGAAGCGCTCGTCGCCGTGCGCGACTTCATCGGGCGGACGTATGGGCCGCGCGCGCTTCCCGAGGAGGCGCGCCGCTTCCGGCAGAAGAAGGACGCCCAGGACGCCCACGAGGCCATCCGCCCCACGTCGCTCGACCTGCCGCCCGAGGCCGTCGCGCGGTACCTGGCGTCGGACGAGATGAAGCTCTACCGCCTCATCTGGAACCGTTTCGTCGCTTCCCAGATGAGCCCCTCCGTCTCGGAGGTGACCTCCGTCGACATCGAGGCGACCAAGGGGGGCGTGGTCGCGGGCCTGCGCGCCTCCGGCACGGTCCTCAAGGACCCGGGCTGGCTCAGGGTCTACGAGAAAGAGGCCGAGCCCGAGCCCGAGGAAAAGGAAAAAACCGAGACCGAGGGCGAAGCCGAAAGCGGAAACGGGGGAGACGGAAACGGCAGCGACAAGGTGCGCCTCCCGGCTCTCGTTACGGGCGACGCCCTGGATCTCGTTTCGGTCGCGGCCGAGGGGCACGAGACGCAACCCCCGCCGCGCTTCAACGAGGGATCGCTCGTGAAGTTTCTCGAGGAGAACGGGATCGGCCGGCCGTCGACGTATGCGGAGATCATGCGCAAGATCGAGGACCGCGAATACGTGCGGAAGAAAGACCGCCGTTTCACGCCGACGCCTCTCGGGCGCCTCGTCGTGGATCTCATCCGCGAGGGCTTCGACGACTTCTTCCAGACCGCGTACACCGCCCGGATGGAAGAGGAGCTCGACGAGGTCGAGGAGGGGAAGCTCGACTGGCGCACGGCGCTCGCGGAGTTCGACGGCAAGTTCGTGAGGGACCGCGACAAGGCCCGCAAGAAGATGGTCTCGGTGAAGGCGGGCTTGCTCCTGGCGGAAGTGCGGTCGCGCTTCGTCGATTTCAAGCTGACGAACGACCCGGGCGACACGTGCCCGAAAAGCGGCCACCCGCTGAAGCTCCGCATGGGTAAGGCGGGCCTCTTCATCGCGTGCTCGGGCTACCCGGACTGCGACTTCACGCAGGACATCCCCGAAGTCGAGGAAGACCCGATCGACGCGACCGATCTCGAGGGCCAGAACTGCGAGGAATGCGGCAGCCCGATGAAACTGCGTACCGGGCGAAGCGGTTCGGCGTTCCTCGGCTGCACGGCGTACCCCGTCTGCCGCAACACGGTTCCCGTGAAGGTCGCGGGCGGGAAGGCCGAGGCCAAGCCGGACGTCCCGACCGGCGAGAAGTGCCCGAACTGCGATCACTCTCTCGTGACGCGTCACGGCCGGTTCGGTGACTACGTCTCGTGCTCGAACTACCCCGCCTGCCGGTTCAAGCCGCCGAAGCCCGTGACGCTCACCGGCGTCAAATGCCCCACGTGCACGGAGGGCGACATCCTCGTGCGGCGGGGACGCTTCGGACCTTTCTATGGCTGCTCGAACTATCCGGCGTGCGACAGGAACTTCCGCGCGCGCCCCGTGCCGAAGACGTGCCCGAACTGCAAGGCGCCGTACCTCCTCGTCCGGGACCGCAAAGCGGGCCCGTTCTACGTCTGCGAGACGGAGGGTTGCGGGCTGGACGTCGGCGCGGCCGACCTCGACGCCTTCGAGCCCACGACCCGGATCCCCGAAGGAGCTCTCGAGGCCGCGATCGCCGAGGCGCGGACGCCGGCACCCGTCAAGGGCGCGAAGAAGCGCGTGTCGAAGCCGAAAGCCGGGAAGGCGACAACCGCGGCGGTAACGAAACCCGCGAAAACCGCGCGCGTTTCGAGGAAGAAGAAGTCTTCGTAAGCGCCGTTCCCGCGGTCTCCTAGACGTCGACCTCGCCTCGCATCATGAGGACAGAGCTCCCTTCGACGCGAACGCCGACAGGCCGGCCGTTCTCGACGAGGACGGTCACGTCGAGCTCGGACGCGCGGCCCATCTCGACGCCTTGGTCGATCACGAAGCGACCGCTTCCGTCCGCGACGCCGCCCGGCACCTCGCCGTGGAGCGCGAGGTAGACGCCGAGCGGTCCCGCCGCCGAGCCCGTCGCGGGGTCCTCGGGCACCCCCGCGCCCGGCGCGAACATGCGCGCCCTGACGCGAGGCCCGTCGAACGCGAAGAAGAAGAGGCCGAGGACGCCCAGCTCCTTCTCGACGAGATTCAGCATCCGCGTGTCCGAAAGCGCCGCAGACACGGCCGTCACCGACGCGAGCGGGACCATGAGGAACGTGTTGCCGGTCCCGACGGCCTGAGGCGGCAGCGTCGGATGCAGGGCGTCGAAAGGCACGCCGAGCGCCGCCGCGATCTGCCCCTTCACGTCGTCGCCCGTGACGGGTTCTCTCCACGCGGGCTTCCCCTGTTCCATCCGCACGCGCGAGACGCGCCCGTCCTTCTTCAGGAGCTCGAGCCGGAGCGGGCCGAAACCGACCTCGATCGTGATCGGATGGACGCCGTCCGCCGCGCCGGCCGCGAGCTTGCCGAGCGCCGCCATCACGAACGCGGTCCCGACCGTCGGGTGGCCGGCGTACGGGATCTCCATCACGGGAACGAAGGTCCGCTGGAGGTAGGCGCAGGCGGGATTCGTCGAGGGCAGGACGAACGTCGACTCCGAGTAGTTGATCTCGCGCGCGACGGCCTGCATCTCGGCCGCCGAGAGGCCGCGCGCATCGGGCACGACGAGAAGCGGGTTGCCCGTGAAGGGGCGGTTCGTGAAGACGTCGCAGGTGACGAAGGAGACCTTCATGGCGCCCTCTTCATGAAGCGGACGTTACCGCCCGGAGGCACGTCCGGAAACGGCAGAGGCCGACCATCGGGAGCGCGCGGTCGAGGGCGCCGAGGACGGGGTACGGGCACGCGGAAAAGAAGAGGTCGTCCACGCGCAACCCCGCCGCTTCGACGAGCTCCACGACACGGGCCGCCGGCCGGACGGCGATGTGGTCCTCCTGCTGAAGCCCGGGGACCGCCGCCTTGATGCGCTCCGCCCAGTGTGTCCGGTTCGGCGTGTAGATCGCGACGGCGCCGCCCGGAGCGAGAACGCGGCGCGCGCTCTCGAGGCACGGGACGAGAACGTCGTCGAGGACGTGCTCGACGAGGTCCGCGAGGAGGACGACGTCGAACGGTCCTCCCGGGACACGCGTCAGGTCGCGCGCATCCGCTTCCTCGAAGCGTATGTTCACGAGGCCGCGCGCCGCCTGTTCCGCCCGCGCGGTGGCGACGGCGGCGGACGCCGCGTCGATTCCAACGACTTCGCCGACGAGCGGCGCGAGGAAGAACGACGTGTCGCCGCGGGCGGAACCGACCTCGAGGACGCGAGAAGCGGGAGTCGGCCTGACGATCCTGAGGAGCGCGGCGTCGCGCTCCTCGTATTTCCGCCGGTTTCTCAGGAACCAGTGCGGGCGGTACATTCTTTCGTAGTAGCCGGCCTCGTAGACGTCGGCGTTCGGGGCGAACTTCGCGGGGCCGTCCGTCACGGGTTCACCGCCCGCATCAGGATGCGGTACCGGAACGTCCCACCGACGAGCGGAAGCGGCGCGAGCGCGCGCTCGAAGAGGCGCACGCCGGGAAACGGGGAGACGGACCAGGTATCGAGGTCGATTCGGAAGCGAGCCGCGGCGAGAAGGCGGCGGTACGCGTCCACGCGCCTCACGGCGATGTGCTGCGGAAATTGCCTCAGGATGAAGTCGTGCGCCTTCAACCGCTCGACGTAGTGGGCGCGGTCGGGCGTGTAGAGCCCGAGCCGCCCACCGGGTTTGAGGACGCGCCCGCACTCTTTCAGCATCGCCGAAAGCGTCGGGTCGTCGACGTGCTCGACGAGGTCGATCGCGGCAACGGCGTCGAAAGAAGCGTCGGGGAAAGCCGACAGGTCCGCGACGTCCCCCTTCACGAAGGACACGTTCGAAATCCCCCGCTCGGCGCGGGCGCGCTCGGCCAGGTGGAGCGCGTCGTCCGAGGCGTCGAGGCCCACGACCTCCCGCGCGTGGGCGGCGAGGAAGAACGTCACGTCGCCGCGGGCGGATCCGAGCTCGAGGACGCGGTCGGAGGGTGTGAGACCCACGACCCGGATGGCGTCGCGATTGCGCTCTTCGTACTTCCGCTTCGGGTTCGTGAACCAATGGCTCTTGTGAAGCCCCTCGAAATACCCGCGGTCGTAGAGGTGGCCCTCGAACGTCACCCGACGAGTCTAGCGGCGCGCCGCCCGGACCCGCCGGGCGGCGCGCCTACGCGCCTAAGCCTCAGTGCGCGGCGCCCTGGATGATGAGCTCGACGCGGCGGTTCTGGCTGCGCCCGGCGGGCGTCGCGTTGCTCGCGACCGGCTTCGTGGCTGCGTAGCCCTGCGTCTCGATGCGGTCCGGTGAGACGCCATGAGCGACGAGGATCGCCTTGACGGACTCGGCTCTCAGCGCCGACAGCTTCTCGTTCGTCGCGGCCAGACCGGTCGAATCCGTGTGGCCCTCGACGAGGATCCTGCGATTCGACGTGCCCCCGAGCGCTTCGGCGATCCGGGCGATGCGTTCGGCCGCGCCCGTCTTCACGTCCGCGCGGCCCGTGTCGAAGTAAACGCTGCCGGGAAGAGTCAGGACGATGCCGCGTGCCTCGACCCGGGCGGTCCGCTCGATCGCCTGGAGGCGAATCAGGAGATCGCCCTGCGCCTTCTCGTGGGCGGCGGCCTGCGCGGCCTCGCCGCGGGCCTCTTCCGCGCGGGCGCGCTCCGCCTCGGCGGCCTTGCGGGCGGCCTGAACCTGCTCCTCGGCAGCTTTGCGGGCGGTCTCGGCGGCCTTCTTCTGCTCGTCGAGCTGTGCTTTCAGGGAGTCCACCTGCGCCTGCTGCTGCTGCTCGGCGGTCTTCTGCCGTTCCCCGTCGAGCTGCGCCTGGAGCGCGCGCACGCGCTCGTCCGCCGCCTGCTGCTCGGCCTGGCGAGCCCGCGCCGAAGCTTCCATCCGTTCGCGCTCATCGCGCGCCCGGGCGTCCGCCACGATACGCGCTCTTTCGGCGTCCGTCTGGGCCCGTGCCGCCAGCGCCTTGATCTCGGCATCGCGCACGGCGACCTCGAGGTCGGCCCGGCGCTTCGTCGCGGCCTCCACGGACGCGCGCGCGCTCCGGGCAACCGCGCGGTACTGGGCGTCGCGGGCTTCCGTCTCGGCGAGCCGGGCGTAATGCGCGGAAGACTCCACGTCGCCGGAAGCCTTGAGGGTGTTCTCGGCGTTCGAAAGATGGGCTTGCGCGGCCGCGAGAAGCTCGGGCGCACCCTCACGCGCTCCGGCGCTCCGGGCGTCCTGTATCGCGAGGCGAGCGTCGCGCAGCTCGAGCGGCTCGGGTTTCGTTCCCGCGCAACCCGAGAGGAAGAGCGCGGCGGCTGCGGTTCCGGCGAGGGCCGTTCCAGCCAGGGCGCTCGAGAGGCCGCGTGCGAATCGTATGTGTCTCATTTTCGTCCTCCTACCCGCGCTGCGCCTGGACGTTGAACTCTCGAATCCGCCGTTCGATCTCGTCGATCTGGCGCCTCATGGCGGCGTCCTCTTCGAGGGCCCGAACCGACCGGGCCTGACTCTCGGCGGCATTCGCCGCGGAGCGCGCCTCTTCGAGCCGGGCGCGCGCGGCGCCGTCGTTCCCCTTCGCGCGCTCGCTCTGGGCGGCCGACAGGGCGTTTCGCGCGCGGTCGAGAAGGACCTTGGCGTGCTGGGTCGCCGTCGCGTTCTCGGCGGACCGGATCGAGAGCTCGACGTCGCCGACCTCCTTGTCCGCGATCCTCGTGCCCGATGCACAGCCGACCGCGGCCGCGAGAGAGAGCGCGAGAGAAGCCGTGACGAAAGCAATTCTTGTCCTGGCCATGGATCCACCTCCTCGGTATTCCTTCCGCGGCCCCGGAGAGCCCCGGTTCCGGCAGGCACATCGGAAAGTTTTACTGATTCGCCGCCTGCGAGGAGTATCCCCGCAAGGAGCGTGCCCGCTACTCGACGCGCGCCGCTTCGGGCCCCAGAATCCGAGAGTGAGCGCCGGTTCTCCAGCCGTCACGGTGATCGGCGGCGGCTTCGCCGGCGTCGAGTGCGCGCACCAGCTTATCCGCCGCGGCCACCGGGTGCGCCTCGTCGAGATGAGGCCCGTCCGCACGACCGACGCGCACGCCACGGACCGCCTCGCCGAGATGGTGTGCTCGAACTCCTTTCGTTCGGACAATCCGGCGAACGCGGTGGGGCTCCTGAAGCGCGAGATGGAGTCGATTGGCTCGCTCATTCTCGAGGAGGCCCGCAAGGCGGCCGTCCCGGCCGGCGACGCGCTCGCGGTGGACCGGGCCGTGTTCGCGGAGGCCGTCACGCGGCGTCTCGCGGGCGAACCGCTCCTCGAAATCGTGCGCGCCGAAGCGGAATTGGTGCCCGAACCGGGGGAGGACTACGTCGTGATCGCGACGGGCCCGCTCACGTCGCCCGCGCTCGAGAAATCCCTGCTGGCGGCCTTGGGAGAGAAGTACCTCTACTTCTACGACGCGATGGCGCCGATCGTGGAGCTCGCATCGCTCGACACGGAGAAGCTCTACGCGCTTTCCCGGTGGGGAAAGGGCGGCGGCGACGACTACCTCAACGTCCCTCTCTCGAGGCCGGAGTACGAGGCCTTCGTGAGGGAGCTTCTCGCCGGCGAGAAGGTGGCCTTTCACGACTTCGAGAAGGCCGTCTATTTCGAGGGGTGTCTCCCGATCGAGGCGATGGCCGAGCGCGGCGTCGAGACCCTGCGCCACGGCCCCATGAAGCCGTTCGGCCTTCCGGACCCGCGCACCGGCAAGGAGCCTTACGCCGTCGTGCAGCTCCGCCAGGACGATCTCGCGCGGGAGCACTTCAACCTCGTGGGGTTTCAGACGAAGCTCAAGGTCGGCGAGCAGAAACGCGTCTTCCGGATGCTTCCGGGCCTGGAACGCGCGGAATTCGTGAGGTTCGGAATGCTCCATCGCAACACGTACATCAACGGGCCGGCGCATCTCGACGCGCTGTTTCGGTGGAAGAAGAGCCCCCGCGTCTTCTTCGCGGGCCAGATCACGGGCGTCGAGGGCTACCTCGAGTCG
>JARXKK010000020.1:19433-35962 GCA_030278895.1 Acidobacteriota bacterium | reverse complement strand
CCGCTCTGCGCCTGCACGTAGCCGCACAGCGTCACGACCCCCGCGACGTTGCCCGTCTTCGCCCACACTTTCCCGTCCGTGGCCTCGCCCTGCAGACGGTGGCGGAGCGTGCCGTCCGGCGACCCGGCGACCGCCATCGTCCCCTTGAAGGCCTCGAAGTGCTTCCAGCGGGTCGCGAGCGCCGTGAGGAAATCCACGTACGCTGCCGCGGAAGCGCGGTTCGAATGCGCGCGGCCGGACCCGTCGGCGAGCTGATAGCGCGAGGCGTCCAGCCCGAGCGACGTGAGGAAAGCCGCGACCTCGGCTCGCCCTTTCTCCCACGTGCCCCGGCCCCGCGTTTCGGCGCCGAGCGTCTTCAGAATCTGCTCGGCGAAGAAGGACTGCGAGCGCTTGTTGCACACCGCGAGCGCGGACAGGATCGGCGTCTCGTGCGTGTGGAGGAGCACGCGGCCCGAGAACGCGAGCGGCACGGACGAGGGCTCGGTCTTCACGGTCGGCGGGGCGTCGACGCGGATGCCGCCCTCGCGCAGGACCTGCGAAAGGGCCGCCGCGAAATATTGCGGCGGGTCGGGCACGGTCACGTCGCCGACCCACGTCCGGTTCTTGCCCACGCGTCCCGCCGCCACGACCGTATTGCTGCCGGCCCCGCGGCTCACGCCCACCCATGTCTTTCGCGAAGCCGTGACGACGTTCGAGATGAGACTGAGGAGAGGAGGTCCGAGCGGGTCGAAGCCGAGCAGCGCGGGGCTTCCCGGCCGAAGGCCTCCCGAGGCCCGCACGAGCACGACGTTGTCGTTGTAAGACAGCGCCGAAACCGGCGCCTGATACCACCGCTGTTCCTGTTCGCTGGGCCAGTCGGGGTGAGATCTCACATCATCGAAGAACGAAACGTCGAGCAGCAGCCCGTCCCTGACGCTGCGCAGTCCCTTTTTCGAGAGTGACGCCGCCCACGGACGAAAGACGGCCAGCGGGTCGTCGTCGTACCACCGGCCGGAGATTCCGGGATCCCCGCCTCCAACGACGACGAGATGCCCGGGAAGGACGCCGTCCTCCCCGATTTCCGCATCGCGATAGAGGCGCGTCCGGAACTTGTAGTCGGGCCCGAGGCGATCGAGCGCGGCGGAGCTGGTGAAGAGCTTCGTCGTAGAGGCGAGGATGAGCGGCTTGGCGGGATTGAGGGAGACGAACGGAGTCGTCTCGCCGAGCCGCGTGACGACGACGCCGATCTCCGAGCGCCGGACAGGGCCCCTGCGCAGCAACGCGTTCAGACGCTGCTCGAGGGTCTGAGGCGCCGCGGGCTTCTTCGCGGCCTGCGCGACGCGAGGCATCGCCGCGCAGGAGAGGGCGAACGCGACGGTGGCGCCGCCCAAGAGCCGAGACACCCGTGACATCGATGCATTTTAGCTGAACAGCGCGTCCATTGATACCGGGTGCGGCCCTTACAATCGGCTGTGGCGCTCACCGTCGATCTCGAAACGAAGACGATTACGCTTTCTCCCGGCGCGCTCCTCGGCGGCGTCGCGCGGCGGGCCGGCTTCGACCGGGGCGAAGGCTTCGAGCGGCTCTGGATCGGGCAGGCCGTGCATCGCCGCGTCCTCGGCGAGCACCTCGGGAAGATTCCCGGATACGCGGTCGAGAAGGGCATTCGCCTGACGTATGCCGTGGACGACTTCACGGCCGTGCTCGAGGGCCGCCTCGACGGCCGTTTCGAGGAGAACGGGCGCGTCGTCGTGGACGAGGTCAAGTCGCTGCATTTCGCCGAAGACCTCGTGAAGCTGCCCGGGTCCCCCCGCCTCGAACGCTTCCAGCTCCAGCTCCGCTGGTACATGCAGGCCGTCGCGGCCGCCGAGGGCCGCCCCGTGCACGGCCGCCTCGTCCTCGCGGACATCGAGACGGGCGCGACGAAGCTCCTCGACGTGCCTCACGAGCCCGAAAAGACGCTCGAGGATCTCGTGCGGCGCACGCGCATTCTCCTCGACGCATTCCTCGAGGAGCAGGCGCTCGCGGAGGCGAAGGCCGCCGAGGCTGCGACGCTCGTCTTCCCGCACGCGCGGTTCCGGCCAGGACAGCGGGAAATGGTCGCCGCCGTCGCCCGCGCCGCGGCGCAGGGCGAGCACCTCCTCGCCCAGGCGCCGACCGGGATCGGAAAGACCGCCGCCGCGCTCTATCCCCTCCTCGTGGGCGCCCTCGAAACCCACCGGCGCCTCTTCGTCCTGACGGCCAAGACGACGCAGCAGGACATCTACATGAAGACGCTCGCGGCGATCGACGGCGAGTCGTTCCGCTCCGTGCGCCTCCGGGCGAAAGAGCGCATGTGCGCGAACGACGTCGTCCTCTGCCACGAGAACCACTGCAACTATGCGAAGGACTACGGCTCCAAGATGGAGGCCTCGGGTCTCCGCGAGCGGCTCCTCGAGAGCCACCGTCACCTCGATCCCGACACGATCTTCGAGGAGGCGCGGAACGAGGTCGTCTGCCCGTTCGAGGTCTCGCTCGAGCTCGCGGAAGAGGCGGACGTCGTCATCGGCGACTATAACTACGTCTTCGACCCGGTCGTCGCGCTTCAGGGGGCGCGCGACCCGTCGGTTCTCGCCCAGTCGTTCCTCCTCGTGGACGAAGCGCACAACCTCGTGGACCGGGGACGCGGGTACTACTCGCCCGAACTCTCCGACGCCGCGCTCCAGGCGCTCGAGAAACGCATCGGCGTCTCGAACGCGAAGACCGCCTGGGACGCGGGCGAGGCTGCGCGCCGCCTGCGCCGGCTCGTGGCCGACGCCGCCGCCGGCCTCTCGGACGAGGAGCCCGAGCCCGTGGACCTCGTCACGCTGGACGAGGCGCGCCTCGACGACCTCAGGCTCGACTTCGAGTCCCTTCTCGTGCGTCACCTCGCGGACCTGCGCGCCGGGGGCGAACGGGTGCCGGACGACCCCGTCCTCGATCTCTACTTCACGTTCGCGCGCTTCCACGACGTGAGCAAACAGGCCCAGCCCTCGGAGGGGCGGCCCGACCCGGCTTTCGACATCCTCGCAGCGCGGGGACGGAGCGGCGCGCGCCTCGCCATCCTCTGCAAGGACCCGTCGAAGCTCCTCGGCGAGACGCTGAACGCGGCCGCGGCCACGGTGTCGATGTCGGCCACGCTCTCCCCGCCGGAGTTCTACCGCGACCTCCTCGGTCTGGATCCCGACCGCACGACGGTGCTCCGTCTTCCCTCGCCCTTCCCGCGGCAGAACCGTGCCGTCTTCGTCGCTCCGGACATCGATACGACCTACGCGGCGCGCGGGCGCGGCGCCCCGCGCCTCGCGGCTCTCGTCGCGGACGTTGCCCGGGCGTGCCCGGGCAACGTGCTCGCGCTATTCCCGTCGTACCGGTTTCTCGACGAGGTGCGCACGCACATGCCCGCGCTTCCGGGCCGCCGCGTGCTCCGCCCCTCCGACCGCTCGACCGAGCTCGAGCGGAATTCGGTCCTCGCGGCCATGCGCGACGGCGGCGCTCCCCTGCTCGTCTTCGCCGTCTCCGGAGGCGCGTTCGCCGAGGGCGTGGACTATCCCGGCGAAATGCTGCAGGCCGTCGTCGTCGTCTCGCCGGCCCTTCCGATGGTCCGCTTCGAGCAGGAACGCATGCGCCGCTATTTCGAAGAGCGCTTCGAGCGCGGGTTCGAGTACGCCTACGTCATCCCCGGCATGACGCGTGTCGTGCAGAGCGCCGGCCGCCTCATCCGGTCGGGAACGGACACCGGCGTCGTCGTCCTGGCCTGCCGCCGTTTCCTCCAGGAGCCGTACAGCCGGTACCTTCCCGAAGACTGGTACCTCGACGACCCCGGCGAGCTCGCCTGCATCGAGATCGGCCAGGCCACGAAGGAATTTTTCGCGCGCGTGAAAACCGGCGAGCTTCCTGTCGGATAGCGGCCCGGGGGGGCGTGCCCCCTTCGTTCAGCTTTTCGGTTCAGGGGCGGGGGCGGACGGCGGAATTCCGGGCGCCTCGATATTGACGGCCGTGCTCTCCCCGGACGTGGAGGTGGGCCGCCGGATCGCCGCGCTGCCGCCGCTCTCCGCGTCCTTGCCCGCGGCGTCGCCCGTAACCTCGATGACGATCGCGGTGATGTTGTCCACGCCTCCGCGGTCGTTCGCCGTGTCGATCAGCTGGCGCACCGTCTTCTCGATGAGACCTTCGGAGCGGAAGTGACTGAAGAGATCCTCGTCGGGAACCATGCCCGTCAGGCCGTCGGAGCAGAGCAGGAACTTGTCGCCCGGACGGACGGGAACCTCGATGAGATCGACCGAGACGTGGGCCGCGCCGCCGAGCGCGCGCGTCACGACGTTCTTGAGCGGGTGGCTCTTCGCCTCGTCCTCGCTGAGGATGCCGGCGTTGACCTGCTCCTGGACCCAGGAGTGGTCGTCCGTGAGACGCCGCAGCTCCCCGTCGCGGAAAAGATAGGCGCGGCTGTCGCCGACGTGGACGAGCGTGGCGCGATCGGCGTCGAACAGCGCCGCGACGACCGTCGTGCCCATGCCCTTCAATTCGGGCCTGTTCTGCACGGCGCGCATGACCTTCTCGTTCGCCTTCTCGACCGCCGTCGTCAAGCGGTTCCCTTCGACGGATACACGGCTGTTGAAGCCGAAGGGCCACGAGCTCTCGTGCTCTTCCTCGGTGGCGGCGATGTACTCCTGGATCGACTCGACGGTGATCCGGGAGGCGACCTCGCCCGCGGCGTGGCCGCCCATGCCGTCGGCCACGACGAACAGGCCGCGTTCGGCATCGAGGAGGTACGCGTCCTCGTTGTGTCGCCTCTTGCGGCCGACGTCGGTGAGTCCGAATGCAGAGACGCTCACGCCGCGATTATGCCTTCCGCCCGAAAATACCGCTCGGGGGCTTCCGTTCACCGCTCTGCCCCTTCTTCGGGCGCACTTCCTCGAGAAGCTTCAGCGTCTCGGCGTCCTCGGGGAGCCACGAGAGGGCCTGCTCGAGGTGACGCTCGGCCTTCGCATTCAATCCGGCCAGGATGTAGAGCTTGCCGGCATCGCGATGAAAGAGCGCGTTGTTGCCGTCGAGCTTGATCGCCGCCTCGATGGCGTCGACACCCCGGCGCACCTGCCCGACGACCTTCATGCAGGCGAGACCGAGGTAATGAAACGCCTTGGCGTCCTTGTCGTAGTGCCGGACGGCGAGGTCGAACTGCGTAATGGCGTCCGGAAAATTGCCCTCACGATAAGCCTTGACCCCCATCGCGAGGTAGACGCGCGCGATCGCGGCCGGATCCTGGGACAGAGGGCGGTTCTTCTCGAGCTCGGTGTCGTGGGCCCTGCGCCGCGCCGGGTTCGTGAGCACGTTCATCGCCTCCGTCAGGAGCTGGAAGTGCTCCTCGGCGGTCTTCTTCTGGGCGACGTCGCGGAAGCGGTCGGGGTGGCCATCCCGGGCGAGGAGCCGGAACTTCGCCCGGACCTCCTCGTCGGAAGCGTCACGAGAAACCCCGAGCACATCGTAGTAACTCGTCAACGGTACCTCGACGGGCGCCCCGCCCGCACGACCCAGCTTGTCGGCACGCGGCAGATTCTCACACCGGGCGCCCCGATTTCAAACAATCCGTGAGGCGCGTCACGTCTCCTTGCGCGAGACCTCGCGGCGCGCGAAAGACCGGACGGCCTCAGGGACGTTCCGGTCGCCGGCGAGCATCTTCTGGTCCTTCGCATTCAGCCGCATGACGAGCGAAAGCGTGACGTCGATCGGCGACCGCGGGTTCTTCACGATGTTCCGCATGATTCCGTAATGACGCATCCAGTCGCGCCGGAATGTGATGCCCCGGAGAACGTCCTCCGAAACGCTCTTCATGTTCGCGATGGCTTCCGCGTCGGCATCGCGGGTCTTCGGAGACTTCAGGACCGCGGCCGAGACGAGCCGGTTGCGGTCCTGTACGAGGAACATCCGCTCCTCCTTGCTGCCACGGTAAGCGAGCCGGATCCTCTGGACGACGGACATCGTCGCGACCCGCGCGAAGAGGCTCCGCTTTGCGGCCTCGGTGAGCCCCGCCTCGTCCACTTCCATGGCCGGGGCCGGCGCCGGGGCTTCCGCCTCGACCGCCTCCTCGATGTCCCCTGCCGCCTCCCGTTCACGCTCCTGTTTGAGAAAGAATTCCTCGAGGAACTCGTCCGCCCGCCGCCGGATCTCGGGCGAGAGCCTCGGGTTCTCGAAGAGTCGTTCGACGATGACGGGAGCCGCTATCAGCCGCGTCTGGTTCGTGACGATGATGTCCTGGAGCGGCGCGTCGACGCGCTCGGCGAGCCAGGCCAGGGTCTCGTTCGAAACGGCTTTGTGTCGAATGAGGGGCTCCAGCACGGAAGCGTCCTCGGTGTGCTGCGCCACGGCGGCGAGCTGCTCTGTCCGCACCCCCGGACTCAGGACGGCGCTCTTCAGCGAGTTGGCGTCGAACTGCCTGAAGGACTCCGCGGCGATGGCAGCCAGGCGGGTGTCGCCGGACGCCATGATGGTGGCCATCGCTCGGACCAGCTCTTCGGGAGGGAGAGGAACCATCCCGCGCGCCGCGAAATCGAGAATCTGAAGCGTGGCTTCGCCCCGCTCGATCTGGGCGAGGAGGTCGGTTTCGGAAGCGGCGTCGGCCACGGGCCGAGCTTACGCCCGGTCTCCCGGACTCCGCGCGGTCAGCCCTTCCGGGCCGCGTCGATCACGTAGTTCTTGATGATCTCGTGCTCGCCGCCCAGAGTGCCGAGCGAACGGCCGTCCACGACGACGTCGACGGCTCCGGCGTTTCCGAGCGTGAGGGTGAACGTGCCGCCGTTCGAGAATTCACGATGCGAGCCCTTGGGAAAGAGCCCGCGCACGACGAGCTTTCCGTCCACGAGAACCTCGGCCCAGCACTCCTCGCGGAACGTGAGGGAAAGCGTTCTTCCCGTCGACGATGCCCCGGAGGACGAGGCGCTCGGCAGGGACGTGCCTGCGGGCAGCGCGACCGTGGCGGCCGCGACCGCAGGCGGAAGAGCCAGAGACGCCGGGCCGCTCTCGGCGCGGGCGACCGGGGCCGCCGGGACGGCGGCACTGCGGCGATCCGCGCCGCGCGTCCTGAAAAACGCCGCGGCGCCCGTCACGGCGGCGAGGACGAGGGCGATGGCGATCCCGCGAAGCGTCGTCGAAGAAGAAACGGCGCGCCGCGGCGTCGAAAGACGAAGACCGGCGGTGCTCGTGGGCAGGGCGCGCTGACGCTTCGCGCAGTCCTCTTCCCAGCCCGCGTGGACGTGCCGGAACGCCGCGACGGCGCGCTCGGCGTCGAGACCGAGGTGCAGAGCGATCACCTTCACGAAGCCTTTCGAGAAGACGCCGGCGGGAAGCTGTTCGTAACGGCCGGCCTCGAGCGCGGCGATGTGCCGCATCGATACTTTCGTCACGGCCGAGAGTTGCTCCCGGCTCACGTCTCGAAGCTCACGTTCGCGGCGAAGTTCCTCGCCGAATTCCTGGGCAGTCTCCGCAGTCACCCGAATCCCCGTAACGTGTTAGTTTAAGACGACTTACCGCCCCTGTCAACGGTTTGTCGGCTGTTTTCGAGCAAATTCCGCGCACAGGCCGCGAGAAGAGCGTCCGCGTTCGGGTCCTCCGCAAGACGCCGCCACTCGCCGCGCGAGGCCGACGTCAGGAGCGAGAGCGCAGCGGCGCGCGGTGTCGCGCGATGCGTCAGGAGCGCGATCCGGATCGCGGGCCGCTTCGCCCACCGCGCGTCGCGCGCGAGAAGCGCGAGAGCGTCCGGCCGCGCGTGCCCCGTGGCGAGCCAGCGCTGAAGGTCATCGGTCGTGAGCCTCGGGTTCGCGAGAACCGCCTCGAGAACGCGGAGGTCCGGCTCGTCGAGAAGCGGCGCGAAGAGCGCAGGAGACGCGAATCGGGCCACGGCGATCTTCTCGCCGACGGCGAGAAACCGGAGCGCCTCTTCCAGCCGGCGGTTGGCCGCGGCCCTCACGGACGGGTGCGCGCGCGCCTCGCGGCCGACGTCGAGGAGATCGCGCCACAGGAGATCCTCGAGGCACTTGAGCGCCGCATGCCGCGGTGTCAGGGGGTGCTCCGCGAGCGCTCTGCGTTCGGCCCTCGAGATCCGGGCAGGCCGCCCCGCGCCCTCGCCGGACACGTCAGACCTTCAACGTGGCCGCCGCGAGGGCGCGGACGAGGGCGGCCGCCGCCTCGACCGGGTCCCGGCCCGCCGCGCCGGCGGCTTCCATCGCGGCCACGATCGCACTCCCCACGACGACGCCGTCCGCGAAGGCGGCGACCTCCCGAACCTGCTCCGGCGTCGAGAGACCGAAGCCCACGGCGACGGGGAGGCGCGGCACCTGCTTCCGGACGCGGGACACGAGGGCGGCGAGACCCTCGGGAAGGGCCGCGCGCGCGCCCGTGATCCCCGCCCGCGACACGACGTAGAGAAACCCGCGAGAGAGCGACCCGGCCCGCCGGATGCGTGCGTCCGGCGACGTGGGCGCGACGAGGTACACGGGATCGAGCTTCGCGCTCTTCAGGACCGAAGCGAGATGACGGCCCTCCTCCGGCGGGAGATCGGTCACGAGGACGCCGTCCGCGCCCGCCTCTGCCGCGCGGTGCGCGAACTCGGCCTCCCCCATCGCGAGAATCGGATTCACATAGCTGAAGATCACGACGGGCGTCGTAAAGCGCGCGGCCCGAAGCCCGGCAAGCACGGAGAGCGCCGCCGGAAGCGTCGTCCCCGCCGCCAGCGCGCGCTCGCTCGCGCGTTGAATCACGGGCCCGTCCGCGAGCGGGTCGCTGAACGGGATCCCGAGCTCGATCACGTCGGCTCCCGCCTCCGCGAGCGCCGGAAGAAGCCGGCGGGTCGTGCCGGGATCGGGATCGCCCGCCTCGACGAAGACGATCAGCGCCGCCCGACCGGAGGTCCGTGCCTTCGCGAAGGCCCGCCCGATGCGATTCACAGGGCTCAAAGTTCCACGCCCTCGCGCCGCGCGACCGAGACGACGTCCTTGTCGCCGCGGCCGGAGAGATTCACGAGGAGCGTCGCGCTCTTCGGGCGGCGGCGCGCCTCCTCCATGGCCCAGGCCACGGCATGCGCCGTCTCGAGGGCCGGGATGATCCCTTCCGTCTCGGCGAGGCGGTGGAATGCCGCGAGTGCCGCCTCGTCGCTCACGGAGACGTAGCGGGTCCGTCCGAGCTCCGCGAGTCGCGCGTGCTCGGGCCCCACGGCCGGATAGTCGAGACCCGCGGACACGGAGTGCGTCGGGAGTACCTGCCCGTCCGCGTCCTGCAGGATGAGCGTGCGCGTGCCGTGGAGGACGCCGACGGACCCCGGCCCGAAACGGGCCGCGTGCTCGCCGGGTGCGAGACTCCGCCCCCCGGCCTCGACGCCGACCATTTCGACGTCACGAAAAGGAAGGAACTCCCGGAAGAGGCCGATCGCGTTCGACCCCCCGCCCACGCATGCCACGAGGAGGTCGGGCAGCTTCCCGAGGGCCTTGCGGCTCTGCGCGAGGGCCTCCCGCCCGATCACGGAATGGAAGTCGCGCACCATGGTCGGGAACGGGTGCGGTCCGAGGACCGACCCGAGGATGTAGTGCGTCGTCGCTGTCGTGGCGACCCAGTCGCGCATGGCCTCGTTGATCGCATCCTTGAGGGTTCGCGTGCCGCCCATCACGGGCACGACCGTGGCGCCGAGCAGCTTCATCCGATAAACGTTCAGCGCCTGCCGCTCCACGTCGACGGCTCCCATGTAGACGACGCACTCGAGGCCGAGAAGCGCGCACGCCGTCGCCGCGGCCACGCCGTGCTGGCCGGCGCCGGTCTCCGCGATGACACGCGTCTTGCCCATCCTCTTCGTGAGGAGCGCCTGGCCGAGCGCGTTGTTGATCTTGTGCGCGCCCGTGTGGAGAAGGTCCTCGCGCTTGAGAAAAATCCGTGCGCCGCCCTGACTCTCGGACAGGCGCTTCGCGTACGTGAGCGGCGTCGGCCGGCCGGCGTACGTCTTCAGGAGTCCGTCCAGCTCGCTTCGGAAGGCGGGATCGCGGCGGGCGTCCTTGTAAGCGCGCGTCAGCTCCTCGAGCGGAGCCATGAGCGTCTCCGGGACGAAGCGCCCCCCGAACGCGCCGAATCGCCCCTGCGCGTCGGCCTCGGGTGGGCGAAATGCGGTTCCGTTCGCGTCAGGCACCACGGACCTCCCTCACGAATGCGGCGATTTTCGCCCGATCCTTGATTCCCGGCGCGGACTCCACTCCGGACGCCACGTCCACGATGTCAGGCCGGACGCGCCGCACGGCGTTCGCAACGTTCTCCGGCCTCAGGCCGCCGGCGAGAATCAGCGGGCGCGAGCGGTCGACGCCGGCGAGGAGATTCCAGTCGAAGGTCCTTCCGGTCCCGCCGGAGATCCCGGCGACGGACGTATCGAAGTGCAATCCGTCCGCCTTCTGCTCGGACGCCGTCGTGAGGTCGTCCCATCCGACGCGGATCGTGTGCCAGAGAGCCGGCACCAAAGAGAATTTTCTTAGAAGGGGAAGAGGGGAAGGGAGACCCGGCACCTGGATGACGTCGGGGCGAACGTGCTCGATGACGTCGCGGATTTCCGCCTCGGAGTTCCCCGCGAAGACGGCAACGAAACCTTTGACGCCGCCGTTTCCGTTCCCCACGCTTCTAAGAAGTCTTCCTCTTTCCGGAGTCACCCGCCTCGGCGACCCTTCCGCGAAGATCAGCCCGATCCAATCTACTCCCAGCTCCATGCAGGTATGGACGTCCTCTTCCCGTGTGACGCCGCAGATCTTGATCTCCGTCGTGTTCTCGCCGCGCAGCTCGCGGATGGCGCGCGCCGGATCCGCGGCGCGCAGCAGCGTCTCGCCGACCAGAAACGCCCCGTAGCCCGCGGCCTCGAGGACCTCGACATCCGCTCGCGTCCTGATCCCGCTCTCGGCCACGCGGACGACCGACGGCGGCAGGAGCGTGCCGAGACGGGCCATGCCCGGCAGGTCCACGGAAAACGTCCCGAGGTCGCGCGCATTCACGCCGACGATCTCCGCGCCCGCGGCCAGGGCCCGCCGGATCTCAGCCTCGTCGTGCGCCTCGACGAGGACCGCGAGACCGCGCGAGCGCGCCGCCCCATGCAGCCGCAGGAGCGTCTCGTCGTCGAGAGCGGACACGATGAGGAGCACCGCGTCGGCGCCGAGGGCCGCGGCGAAGTCCAGCTGGACCTCGTCCACGACGAAATCCTTCATCAGAACGGGCAGGCCCGACGCCGCCTTCGCGCGCGGCAGCCACGACGGATCGCCGCCGAAGAAGTCCTGCTCGACGACGACGGAAAGCGCCGACGCCCCTCCGCGCCGATAGGCGCGCGCGACGTCCTCGATGCGCGAGTTGGCATCCGGCAGAAGAAGACCCGCACTCGGAGAGCGGTGCTTGATTTCGGAGAGGAAAGGAGGAACAGGAAGAATTTGCTTAGAAAGGGAAGAGGGAGAGAGAGCGGCCGCGAAGCGGGCGCCGTCGGGCCGCGCCTCGGACCGGGCGGGCGTGTACTCCCCCGCCGCGATGCGCCGCCGCTTCGCCGCGAGAATCTCTCCCAGAATCGAGCCGCCGTTCGCCAACTTTCCTTCCCCTCTTCTTCTTTTACCCTTCTAAGAATCTTTCTCTTCGTCTTCTCTTTCTAAAACATTCAAATCCGCGGCTCCCACGCTTCATGCCCCCCTCGAGATCCGCACGAGAGCATCGAGCGCTTCCCGCGCGTTCCCCTCGTCGATGGACCTCGCCGCCCGCGCGACGCCTTCCCGATAGTCCGTGGCCAGCCCGGAGACGACGAGCGCGGCGGCGGCGTTCATCAGGACGACGTCCCGCGCATCGCGCCGGAACCCGCCGAGAATCGCGCGGAGAATTTCCGCATTCGTGCCGGCATCTCCGCCCTGCAGGGGCTCGGGGCTCCCCTCGGGCAGTCCAAAGTCGATCGCGGAGAGCTCGATGAGCTCGACACGGTTGCCGCGCACGTCCGCCGCGAAGGTGCGCCCGAAGGGAAGCAGCTCGTCGCCGCCGGTCTCGTGGGAGAAGACCAGCGCGTGCTCGGCGCCGAGCTCCGCGAGGGCGCCCGCGATCACGGGGACCCGCTCGGGGTGATCCACGCCCACGATCTGCCGGGTCACGCCGAGAGGATTCGAAAGGGGCCCCGCGAGGTTGAAGAGCGTACGGACGCCCAGCTCGCGCCGAATCGGACCCATCTTCTTCATCGCAGGGTGGTAGAGCGGCGCGAAGAAGAACGTGACGTTCGCGCGCACGAGCGCATCGGCGGCGCGGCGGGGAGTCATCTCGATCTCCACACCGAGAGCGGCGAGGACATCGGCCGAGCCGCAGGCCGATGAGACGGCGCGGTTCCCGTGCTTCGCGACGGGTGTCCCCGCGCCCGCCACGACGAAGGCGGCCGCGGTCGAGACGTTGAAGGTTCCGAGCCCGTCGCCCCCTGTCCCGCAGACGTCGATGGAGCGGGCGGCCAGGGCGTCGTCCACGGGCGGCCGCACCGCCCGCGCCCGGAGGACGTCCACC
This sequence comes from Acidobacteriota bacterium, assembly GCA_030278895.1. Lineage (GTDB taxonomy): Bacteria > Acidobacteriota > Thermoanaerobaculia > UBA5066 > UBA5066 > Fen-183. The sequence goes on along the minus strand of JARXKK010000020.1, from coordinate 23,440 downwards.
GCGCCCGCCACGGCCTCGATCGTTTCGCCTCGGGCCGCCAGCGCCGAGAGGAGGCCGCCCGCGATCGCCGCGGAGACGTCCTCGTCGAGGAGCGCCGACACAGCGTCCCTCGCCTCCGCGCGCGTCAGCGGCGCGCCGCGCGCCACCGAACGGAGCGCGCGGTGGGCGGCCGTCGTCATGCGAGCCGCCCCTCCACGAAGTTCCTCAGGAGCCGCTCTCCCTCCTTCGTCAGGATCGACTCGGGGTGGAACTGCACGCCCACGAGAGGACGGGTCCGATGGGCGAGGCCCATCACGAGCCCGTCTTCGGTCGTGGCGGTGATCCGTAGCACGGGGGGAACCGAGTCCCGCTCCACGACAAGGGAGTGGTAGCGGGTGGCGGTGAAGGGGCTCGGAAGCCCCGTGAAGAGACCCGTCCCCTCGTGCGCGATCTCGGAAGTCTTGCCGTGCATGAGAATCGGCGCGCGCGAGACCGTTCCGCCGAACACGGCCCCGAGGGCCTGGTGGCCCAGACAGACGCCGAGGAGCGGGATGCGCTCGTTCCGGCGGATCAATTCGCACGAGATCCCCGCGTCTTCCGGGCGGCCCGGCCCCGGAGACACGACGAGTCGATCCGGCTTCGCGGCGAGGACTTCGTCCACGGTGAGCGCGTCGTTTCGCACGACGCGAACGTCGCCGTCGAACATCGAGAGGATCTGGACGAGGTTGTAGGTAAAGGAGTCGTAGTTGTCGACGACGAGGATCATCGGTACGTCCCCGCGCTCTCCACGGCGCGCATGAGGGCGCGCGCCTTGTTCTCGCATTCGGTGGCTTCGGCCTCGGGGTCCGAGTCGGCGACGATGCCGGCTCCGGCCTGCACGTGGAGCGTGCCGTTCGCGACGACGGCGGTTCGGATCGCGATCGCGACGTCGAGGTTTCCGGCAAAGTCGAGGTAACCCACGGTGCCGCCGTAGGCGCCACGACGCACGGGCTCGAGGTTCTCGATGATCTCCATCGCACGTATTTTCGGCGCCCCCGTCAGCGTCCCGGCCGGAAAGGTCGCCACGAGTGCGTCGACGGCGTCCTTCCCCTCTGCGAGAACGCCGGTCACGCGCGAGGCGAGGTGCATGACGTGGGAATAGCGTTCGACGCGGAAGAAGTCCTCCACGCGGACGCTCCCGGCCTTCGCGACGCGGCCGAGGTCGTTTCGCCCCAGATCCACGAGCATGACGTGCTCCGCGCGCTCTTTCGGATCGGCGAGCAGCTCCTGCTCGAGCGCGAGGTCTTCTTCGCGGGTCGCCCCGCGCGGCCTCGTGCCGGCGAGCGGAATCGTCTCCACGGCCGCGCCGCCGGGGGCCGCCGCGACGCGCACGAGGCGCTCGGGAGAGGCTCCGAAGATCGCGCCGTCGGGCGTCCTCAGGAAGTACTGGTAGGGCGACGGGCTGATCGACCGGAGGGCCCGGTAGACCGCGAACGGGTCGCCGTCGAACGGCGCGGACCAGCGGCGCGAGAGCACCACCTGAAACACATCGCCCGCGCGGATGTGCTCTTTCGCGCGCTCGACCGCCGAGATATAGGAAGAATGAGGAAGAGATTCCTTGAAGGTGAGAGGGGACCGGGGCAAAGGGCGCGCTGCGGCAATGGGCGCCGCGGCGCGGGCCTCGAGATCCCGCAGCTTTTCGAAGGCTCTTCTCTCCTCGTCGGCCCCTTCTCCGGCGTGCGTCACGAAGAGAAGCCGGTGCCGCACGTGGTCGAAGGCGATCACCGCGTCGAAGATTCCGAACCACGCGTCCGGCAGTCCGATCGGGTCGGGGTTCGCTTCCGGGATTCGCTCGAGGCGCCTCACCGCGTCGTAGCCAACGTACCCGACCGCTCCTCCGGTAAAGGGCGGAAGGTCGTCGCTCCCGCTCCCGTTCCCGCTCACGCTCGCGCCGCGAGGCAGCGCCCGGAGGGCGGCGAACGGGTCCGTGTCCCGGCCGGAGATCTCCGCCGAAGGCGACGCACCGAGGAACGACCACCGCGCCACACGGTCGCCGCCCTCGACCGACTCGAGAAGAAAGCATGGCCCCTCTCCCGCGAGAAGGCCACGCATGAGGGCGACCGGTGTCGTGAGGTCTGCCGGCCGTTCGACCACGACGAGACGAGGAACGGGCGTCACGGCTTCTCGCGTCTGGTGGCGCCGCGGCGCCCGGCGAGCTTAGCGGCGACGTCGCCCGGCCCGACGCCACGCGCCGTCAGGAGAACCGCAAGATGATAGAGAAGGTCGGCCGCCTCTCCCGCGAGGGCGTTGCCGTCGCCCGTCACGGACGCGAGAGCCGTCTCGACGGCTTCCTCGCCTACTTTCTGGGCGATGCGCGCGATTCCGTCGTCGAAGAGCTTGTTCGTATAGGAGCCCGCGACCGGGGACTCCTTGCGGTTCTTCACGACGGCGAAGAGCTCGGTGAGGTCGAGCCCGTCGGCGTCCCCGGAGACGGCTTCGAAGCTCTCGACGCGCGTGAAGCACGATTCCGCTCCGGTGTGGCAGGCGGGACCCGATGGGCGAACGTCGTAGAGCACGGCGTCGTCGTCGCAGTCGAGGGAGATCCCCGCGACACGCTGGACGTTCCCCGAGGTCTCCCCCTTCAGCCACAGCGCCTGCCGGGACCGGCTGTAGAAATGCGCCAGGCCGGTCTCGCGCGTCTTCGCGATCGCGTCCGCGTTCGCCCACGCGAGCGTGAGGACCGTGCCGGTCGTGACGTCCCGCATGATCACCGGCACGAGCCCGTTCTGGTCGTAGCGAGGCAGAAGCGTGCGCGCGCGGGCCGGCGCGGGGCGCACCGGGAGGCCGGCCCGACGCATCGCTTCCTTGACCGCGCCGACGGTGAAGATCCGGTCGTGGAAGACGGACGCCGCGAGGACGGCATCGGCGCCCCCGATGAGAACCGCCTTCGCGAAGTCGTCGAGATGGCCGGCGCCTCCCGACGCCACGATCGGAACGTCGACGGTCGAGCGCACGGCGCGAAGCATCTCGAGATCGAATCCAGCCTGGGAGCCGTCGGCGTCGACGGAGGTGAGCAGGATCTCCCCGGCGCCCGCCGCGGCCGCCGCGGCCGCCCAGGACGTCACCGTGCGGTCGACCGGACACCTTCCCCCGTGGGTCATGACGCGCATCACCGCGAGGCCGTTCGGATCGCGCACGCGCTTTCCGTCGATCGCGACGACGACGCACTGCGCTCCGAACTGCTCGGCGAGGCGCGTGATGAGGGAGGGGTCCTCGACCGCCGCCGTGTTGACCGTTACCCGGTCGGCACCGGCTCGGAGAAGCGCATCCGCGTCCTCCACGGAACGCACGCCGCCGCCGACGGTGAACGGAATCGACAGCGCCTCGGCGACGCGCCCCACGAGCTCCACGAGCGTTCCCCGCTTCTCGTGCGCGGCCGCGATGTCGAGGAAGGCCACCTCGTCGGCCCCTTCGGCCTCGTAGCGCGTGGCCGCCTCGACCGGGTCTCCCGCGTCGCGGAGGTTCTCGAACGAGACGCCCTTCACGACGCGGCCGTCGGCGACGTCCAGGCAGGGAATGACGCGCACGGCGAGGGTCATGAAGGCCTCCCGAGATCGCGCGCCGCTTTTAGCTTCGCCACGGTCGTGGCTCCGCCGTGCAGCGCGCGGCCGAAGATGGCGCCGCGGGGCCCGCCCGCGAGCGCGCGGTCGACGGCGTCGAGATCCTCGACGCCGCGCATGCCGCCTGACGCGAGGATCTCGCCCGCGAACACCCGGCGCACGGCGGAGAGGAGCCCGAGATTCGGACCCGTCATCGCCCCATCGCACGCGACGTCCGTGACGAGAAGCGTCGCAACACCTAGCCCGGCAAGCGAGCGCGCCACGGTCACCGCATCGCCCGCTCCCGCGTCCTCGGTCCACCCGCGCACGGTCGGGCGGCCATCCTTGCAGTCGAGGGCCACCACGATGCGGGAAGACAAAGAAGAAGAAGAAGAAGAAGAGGAGGAAGAAGAATCTTTTGCTGAAGAGGGGAAAGAAGGAGAAGGAGAA
>JARXKK010000020.1:11736-19333 GCA_030278895.1 Acidobacteriota bacterium | reverse complement strand
TGTTCCCATCGCCCCCGCCCCCGAATGCCGCATCGAGATCCACGACGTGTATACCGTCCGCCCCTTCCGCCGCGAACCGCCTCGCGGCCTCGGCCGGCGGTTCGTCGTAGAACGTGACGGCCTCGCGTTTGCCCTGGAGCAGCCTGACGACGCGTCCGTTCATCAGATCGATGGCAGGCCAGAGTGCGAGCCGGCCGTCGCTCACGTGGCACCATGCTTCAGGAAGTTGGACAGCAGGAGCCGGCCGTTTTCAGACGACTTCTCCGGGTGGAACTGGCAGCCCCAAACGTTCCCGCGCTGCACGATCGCGGGAAACTCCCCGCCGTGGTCGCAGGCCGCCGCCACGTCGGCGGCGTCCGTGCCCTCGGGCCGGTAGGAATGGACGAAGTAGACGTAACTGCCGTCCGGGAGACCTTCGGTGAATCCGTCGGAACGGCGCGCGAGGAGCTGGTTCCAGCCCACGTGAGGCGTCCGCACGCCGCCCTGGAAGGCGCGGACCCGGCCCGGCACGAGGCCGAGCCCCCGGTGAATGCCATGTTCCTCGCTCTCCTCGAAGAGAAGCTGAAAGCCGAGACAGAGCCCGAGGAGGCGCCCGCCCCGCTTCACGGCCGCCCGCACGGCCGACTCGAGACCGGTTTCGAGCAACCGGTTCATCGCAGGGGCAAACGCGGCGACGCCGGGCAGAACGAGGCGACGCGCCTCCGCCACCCGGTCGAGATCGGCCGTGAAGTCCACATCGGCGCCGAGCCGGCGGAACGCGCGGATGACGGAGGCCGTGTTCCCGACCCCATAGTCGACGAGCGTGACCGTCGTCGTGGGTACCTCGTTCATGCTGTCAGCGTCCCCTTCGTCGAGAGAACCTCGAAGCCCGTGATCGCCATGGCCTGGCGCAGCGCACGTGCGGCCGACTTGAAGACCGCCTCCGCCGCGTGGTGGCCGTTCCGGGCGCGGATCACGTCCACGTGGAGGTTGAACTTGCCGCGGAACGCGGCGGACTTCCAGAATTCCTCGACGAGGGCGAACGGAAATTCGCTCGTGACGAGGAGGAGCTCCTTGTCGATCGGGGACTCGAAGACGATGTACGGCCGGCCGGAAAGATCGACGACCGACCGCGCGAGAGCCTCGTCGAGCGGCACGAGGCTCGTGCCGAAGCGTTCGATCCCCGCGCGCGATCCGAGCGCCTGATCCAGCGCCCCGCCGAACGCGAGCCCGACGTCCTCGACGGTGTGATGGGCGTCGATGTGCACGTCGCCCGACGCCCGGACGGTCAGATCCAGCCTCGCGTGCTTCGCGATCGTCTCGAGCATGTGAGTGAGAAAGCCGACGGGCGTCTCCACGTCCGTTCGCCCCGCTCCGTCGAGCGTCAGCGAAAGGGACACGGACGTCTCCTTTGTCTTCCGCTCGACTGTTCCGGTCCGGCTCATAGCACCTCCAGAAGCGCTTCGAGAAAATAGTCGTTCTCCGCCGGGGACCCGATCGAAACACGGAGGCGCCCGGGCGCTGCCGCGGTCATGTCGCGCACGAGGATTCCCCTGTCGAGAAGCTCCCGGCGCACGCGCACCGCCTGCCCATCCGGCGGCCGCACGAAGAGGAAATTCGCGGAGGACGAGGCCACGAGGCAGCCGGCGGCGAGGAGCGCCTCGACCACGCGCCCCCGCTCCGCCACGATCCTGCCCACGTGGGCACGCGCGACCTCGGGATGCGCAAGGACGGCGACCGCCAGCTCTTCAGCCGCGAGGTCGACGCTGAACGGCAGAACGGCCTTCTCGATTTCCCGGGCGAGCTCGGGCGTCGCGACCGCGTATCCGATCCGGAACCCGGCGGCCGCGTAGGCCTTCGAAAGCGTCCGGAAGATCACGAGGTTTGGCCGTTCGTCGAGCACGGCGAGGGCGTCGTCGCCGGGCGCCGCGAAGTCCACGTAGGCCTGATCGAGGAGCACGACGGGCGCGGCCTCCAGCAGGCGCTCCAGGAATTCGCGCCGCACGACGCCGCCCGTCGGGTTGTTGGGCGAGCAGACGAGAGGAACCGCACCCGGCTGCGCCGCTGCCGCGAGGAGCGCCTCCTCGACGAGCTCGAAGTCCGCCCCTGCGCGCGGTACGTCCACGACGCGTGCCGCCGCGATGGCCCCGATCTGTCCGTAGAGCGAGAAGGTTGGCGTGGGCAGGACGAGGGACCCGCCCCCCGCGAAGACGGAGACCGCCGCGAGGAGAACCTCCCCCGACCCGTTCCCGACGACGATCTCCTCGGGCCGTCGGCCGATGGCATCGGCGATGGCCTTCTTCAGGCGCGGCGCGCCGAACTCGGGATAGCGGCCCCATCTCTTCGCGGCGAGCCTGGAGAGGACCTCCGCCCTGATTTCCTCGGGCACGTCGAACGGAGACTCGTTGAAGTCCAGCTTCGCGCGGAGAGATGGAGCGTTCTCGGGCTCGAGGCGATACGCGTGGAGAGCCCGGATCTCCTCGCGGACGGGAACCGAACGGCGATTCACGGCGTCCTCCGGTCCAACGCGCTCGCGTGGGCCACGAGGCCTTCGAATCGGGCCAGGGTCGCCGCCTGAGGAGCGAGGCGGCGCGCCGCCCTCTCCGGCGCGCATACCGAACGGCCCCAGCGCAGGAAGTCGCGCACGGAAAGGCCCGAGAAGCTGCGCGCGGCGCCGCCGGTGGGAAGCACGTGATTCGGGCCGAGGACGTAATCCCCGAGCGCGGTCGGTGTCGACGAGCCGATGAAGAGAGCGCCGGCGGAGGAGAGCAGAGAGGAGGCGAGACGCTCCGCGCGGCGACCCATGACCTGCACGTGCTCGGCGGCAACGCATGATCCAGCAGAAACGGCGGAAGAGATTTCTTTGAAGGTGAAGATCCGGCCGTGCCCGAGCAGCGAGGCGCGAGCGGTGGCCGCATTCACCTTCGAAGAAACGGTCTCTTCGAACGCCCCCATTTGCGAGGCGACCGCGACACGCACGTCCGAAGCAAAAGACTTCGAATCCGAGAACAGCAGACACACCGCATCCGGATCGTGCTCGGCCTGAGCGAGAAGGTCCGCCGCGACGAGAGCCGGATCGGCGTCGTCCGACGCCACGATCAGCACCTCCGAAGGACCCGCCGGCATGTCGACCGCCACGAGGCCGGAGACGAGATGTTTCGCCGCCGCGACGAACCGGTTTCCGGGACCGACGATCTTCGCGACGCCAGAGACGGAGACGAGACCCGCGATGCCGTGGGCGCCACCCGCGAGCAGCACTTCGTCGACCCCCAGCTCGGCGGCCGCCCAGCGGAGCTCGGGACTTCCCGCCCACGCGCCGCGCGGCGTCGCGACGACGATCCGCCTCACTCCCGCGATCCGCGCGGGCACCACCCCCATGAGAAGGGACGACGGATAGAAAGCGCGGCCTCCGGGCACGTATACGCCGACCGAGTCGAAGGGCACGGGTTTCTCGACGAAGGAAACGCCGAGAGCGTCTTTGAAAGAGAAACCGGATGAAGCGGAGGCGAGCTGCTTGCGGTGATAGGCCTCGACGCGCTTACGGGCGACGCGGAATGCGGCGGCGAAAGCGCGATCTACTTCAGGCGGCTTCCTGGAGGAAGGATCAAGAAATATTTTCTTAGCAGGGGAAGAAAAGCCGGGCTCGAAGCGTTTCACCCAGCGCCTGAGCGCGGGTTCCCCATTTCTAAGAACGTCCTCCACGATCGGCAGAATCTGCTTCAGCGTGGTGAAATCGGGAGACCCGCCACGTCTGCCCCTCAGCAGAATCTCCAATTCCCTCTTTCCGGCCTTTGCCTCCGCGTCGACGATCCTGATCATGTCGGCGCCCCCGCGTAGGTCCTGATGCGCTCGACGAACGCCGCGATCTCGGCCCGGCGCGCGACGAGCGAAGCGCGCCCGAGGATGAGCGTCGCGCGGCTCGTGAGGATGGTTTCGATCTCGGCGAGGCCGTTCGCGGCCATCGTGGATCCGGATTCGATGAGGTCCACGACGACGTCGGTGAGCTTCAGGGCGGCGGCGAGCTCGACCGAACCCGCGAGCGGGACGATCTCGTGGGCGATCTTCCGCTCGTCGAAGTAGCGGGCCGCGAGGCGCCGGTACTTCGTGCCGACCCGCACAGGCGCGCCGTTCGGGCGGAAGGCTTCTCCCGCCCGGCCGATGAGGGAAAGGCGGCAGGCGCCAAAGGGAAGCTCCACGGGACACGTCACGTCCTCGCCGCTCTCCGCGACGCGGTCGCTGCCCACGATTCCGAGATCGGCTCCGCCGTGCGCGACGTACGTCGGCACGTCGTCGTCCTTGAGAAGAAGCAGCTCGAACGCGCCGTCGGCGGAGGGCACGAGAAGGCGCCGTCCGTCGGGCTCGCCAAACGAGGCGCCGCCGGCACGGAGCGCTTCGAGCGCCTTCGGCAGAAGCCGGCCCTTGCCGACCGCGATGCGCAGAGGGCGCGCGCGGGTGTCGCCGGCTTCCGTCGCGGCGCCGAGAGTCTCGAGGCCGATGCAGAAGCCCAGAGCGGGCGCCGCCGCGCCGAAGCGCCCGAGCAGGCCGTCATAGCGTCCGCCGCCGGCAATCGTGCCACCCCCGTTCGCGGCGTCCACGCTGAACGTGAGTCCCGTGTAGTACGGCGCCTGGGGCGCGTCCGCGAGGTCGACGACGACCGCAAGGCCGGGCCGGGCGCCTTTCGCGACCGCGACCGCGCGCGCGAGCTCAGCGGCCGCGCCGGCAAGGTCGGGCGAACAGAAGAGATCCGAAGCGGGCTCGAATCCGACGAGGAGGGCCCGCGCTGCTTCGGCCGCGGCTGCGGGCGCGGCACCCGCGGCCGTGAGCCGCGTCTCCAGCTCCGTGACGTGCCGGGCGCGAGCGGCCGACGCCGCGCTCGCGAGCTGAGTTGCGCCGTCCGCCGCGAGCCCCGGTGCGAGCGATGCGAGCAGGCGCTCGAGGAGGCCGGCCCAGCCGAGCGTGAGCCTGAGGCGGGCGGCCGGAAGGTCCCCGAGGCACGAGAGTGCCAGGGCGAGCATTTCGCCATCGGCCTCCGGGCGGCCGTCGCCATACCGCTCGGCGCCGACCTGCGCGAACTCGCGGCGGCGTCCGACGCCCGCCTCCTCGTCGCGTACGACATCCCCGCGGTAGAAGAGGGAGACGGCTCCGGAGAGCGCGCCGAGCCGCGGTGCGACGACCCGGGCCGCCATCGGCGTGAAGTCCGCCCGGAGCGCGAGGGTGTTCCCCTGCCGGTCCAGAAACCGGTAGATGCGCTCGTCTCCCTCGGCCGTCACGCCGGCATAAGGGTCCGCGAAATCGAGGACGGGAAGGATCACCTCGCGGAGGCCGGCTTCCAGAAGGCGGCGCACGACGGAGTCCTCCGCCTTGCGGCGGCGTTCGGCCGCGTCGAAGAGAAACGCCTGCACGCCCCGGGGGAGATTCGGGTCGGGCCGCTCGGTCTTCACGGAAGAAACTCCTCGACGGAAGAAAACAGCGAGCGAAGGCGCGGTCCGAGACGCGCGAGCAGATCCCGCGGGCTCGTGTCCCGCCCTGTGAAGAGCCTCGCCTGGCCCGCTGCCTGAAGCAGGAGCAGGGTCTGGCCGTCCACGACGCGCGCGCCGGCGGCGCGCGCCGCTCGGACGAGCTCCGTTCCACCGGCGCGATAGGGCGCGTCGATCACGAGCATTCCGGAGCGGAGAATATTTTGCTCGCAGGGGAGGGAATCGCCCTCTCTCAGTCCGAGGGGTGTCGCATTGATGAGCACGCTGGGCTTGGGCCAGGGCGCGGAGGATTTCTTAGAAAGGTAATGGGCGCCCGTGGCTCGAGCGAGCGCCTCGCCGCGCTGGTCGCCTCGGTTCACGAGAAAGACCTCGAATCCCCATTTTCTGAGAATCTCCACGGCTATCCTCGCCGTACCGCCCGCCCCGAGGACGATTGCGACCAGCGAGCCTTTCGCGCTTTGAATTACGGCCTCGAATGCCGCGCGATCGGTGTTTTCCGCGCGCAGCCCGAGCGGCTGGCCCGGGGCGCTCGACCTCAGCAGGGTGTTGACTGCCATCTCTCCGTCTTCGGCCGTGCCCGAGAGGAGCGCGGCCTCTTCCTTGAACGGAATCGTCACCGAGGCGCCCACGAGAGGAAGGCCGAGCGCGTCGAGCGAGGCGACGAGCGGCTCGAGCTCCCTGCCGAGCATCCGCATCGCGAAGGGGACGTAGAGCGCATCCTGCCCGAGTGCCTCGAAATTCGCGTTGTGAAGCGCCGGCGAGAGCGAGTGCGAGACGACGCCGCCGAGGAGCGCGAAGAGGCGCGAGACCTTTCGCGCGCGGCCGACGCCGTAGATTTCGGCGAGGTCGCGCGCTAGAAGCTGGCCTGGCGCCGTGGCGCGTCCGGGGACGAGCGCGCCGTAGGCGAGCGCGGCGCCGAGATACGGCGCGAGGACGCGCGTCGCGATCCCGGCCTCACCCATGCCGAACGCCGTGAGGCGTCCCCCGGGGTTCGCGGCCTGAAGCTCGAGAAGGCGGCGGGCGTCGCCGGAATCGTTCGCGGTCGCCACGACCTTCACGAAGCGCGAGGGGGAAGCAAGCATCCGTGCGACGACGCTGTCGAGGTCGGCCGGGACCCCTTCGGGGTCGTGGAGAGAAGAAATCTTCTCAGAAGGAGGTATGCGGGCGAAGCGGCCTCCCACGTCGCGGCGAAATTCCACGTCTGCGAGATCGAAGCCCGCAGAGAGTGCACCTTCTAAGAAATCCCTCTCCTCCTCGTCGCTCCCCCGGAACGCGCCGCCCTCGGCTTTGGATCGAACGGTTGCGATGAGCGTTCTTTTTTCGAAGCACGCGCGCAGCGCGCCGAACGCGGGCGCCTCGGTCATCGAATCGAGGCGCAGCTCCAGCGCGGCGTTCGGCGGCAGATCGGCGAGAGCGGCGGGCGAGCCCATCGCCTCGGCGTTCGACGCCGGCGCGAAGGAAGCGACGAGAAGCGTTTTTTCCGCGGTCAGGTCCAAAACGAAAACCCCTCCGGTTCCGGAGGGGTTTGGGGTGACTCGTTGGAAAACCCGCGCGCCTCCGGACCTCGACGGGCCGGCGGCGCGAAGCGCGGCCGGCTCAGCTGTGATGCACGTGCCAGTGGCGCGCGACGAAATTCATGACCGTCGGAGTAGACCCGATGTGACGCGTCCCTGTCAAGGCTTCCTCTTCCAGCGTACGCCCTGGGGCGTGTCCTCGAGGACGATTCCCTTGCCCAGAAGCTCGTCGCGGATCGCGTCGGCGGCCTTGAAATCCCGGGTCTTCTTGGCCTGCTTTCGGGCCTCGATGCGCGCGTCGACCCACGCCTCGTCGACATCTGGGGATTCGGAGGAAGAGGGATCGGACCCGGCGGGTGCGGCTGTGCCCGGCATGACGCCGAAAATGTCGCCCGCAATCGTCCTCAGGAGTCCTCGCGCCGCCGTGGCGTCCCCGGCCGAGAGGCGGCCTGCCTCGAGGTCCACGTTCGTGGTTTTGACGAACGAGAACAGCGCGCCGAGGGCTCCCGCGGTGTTCAGGTCGTCCTCGAGGGAAGAAAACACGGCGGCGCGCGCATCCGCCACTCGGCGAGCGAAACCATCCCCCGCTCCCTCCCTCTCTTCCCCTTTCAAAGAAATCGTCTCTTC
>JARXKK010000020.1:0-11636 GCA_030278895.1 Acidobacteriota bacterium | reverse complement strand
TTCTCTTTCCTTCAGCCGAAGGTCGAGCGAGTCCAGCCGCTCGACCGCCGACGCCGCCGCCTTCAGCCCGTCGAACGTGAAGTTGAGCTTCATACGATACGGAACCGAAATGAGGAGGTACCGGATCGCCCGCACGGAGAAGCCCTTCGCGAGGAGGTCGGGAAGCGTGTAGAAGTTTCCCTTGCTCTTCGACATCTTCTCGCCGTCGACGAGAAGGTGCTCGGCGTGGAGCCAGTAGTTGACGAACCTCTTTCCGGTCGCGCCTTCGCTCTGCGCGATCTCGTTCTCGTGGTGCGGGAACATGTTGTCGACGGCTCCCGTGTGGATGTCGAGCGTCTCGCCGAGATACTTCATCGCCATGGCGCTGCACTCGAGGTGCCACCCGGGCCGCCCGCGTCCGAGCGCCGTCGTCCACGTCGCGGACTCGGGCTCATCCTCTTTCGCCTGCTTCCAGACCGCGAAGTCGCGGACGTCTTCCTTCTCGTACTCGTCGTCGGCGACGCGCGCGCCGCGCTTGACGGCGGTGAGGTCGATCTTCGAGAGCTTTCCGTAGCCCGGGAACGTCGAGATCCGGAACCAGACCGAACCGTCGCTCTCGTAGGTGTGGCCGCGGGCGGCAAGCTGCCCGACGAGCGCGACCATCTCGGAAATGTGCTCCGTGGCCCGCGGATAGAGCGCCGCCGGCACGACGCCGAGCGTCTTCAGGTCCTCGAAGAACGTCGCGACGTGAATGTCCGTGAACGAGCGGAGCGGCAAGCCGGCGGCCACGGCGCCCTTGATCGTCTTGTCGTCGATGTCCGTCAGGTTCATCACCTGCGTCGTCTCGAATCCGAGGGCGCGGAAGACGCGGCACATCACGTCTTCCCAGACGAACGTCCTGAGGTTCCCGATGTGCACGCGGTTGTAGACGGTAGGACCGCACGTGTAGAGGCCGATCTTCCCCGGTTGAACGGGCCGGAACTCCTCGAGGGAGCGGCTCATGGTGTTGTAGAGGCGGAGGGTCACGACGGGCGATTCTCGACGACCGAGGGGGATTTCGCCAGCGAGAGCTCGGCGCCCGGCGTGCGATATCCTCGGTCCCCATGTTCCGATCGCCCGCCTCGGCCCCCCTGCTTCTCCTCGTGGACGACGACCCGTACCAGGCCGAGGTGGCGTCCTACATCGCCTACGAGCTCGGCTGCGACTTCGAGAGCGCCCTCTCCGGCACCGAGGCCCTCGAGAAGGTGGACGCCCGCCGGCCGGACGTCGTTCTCCTGGACGTGCGCATGCCCGACCTATCCGGGTACGAGGTCTGCCGCCGGATCAAGACGGTGGGCGCGACCGCGGGCACGCAGGTCATCTTCGTGACGGCGCGCACCGAGGAGGAAGATCTCCTCCAGGGCTTCGAGGCGCTCGCGAACGACTACGTGACGAAGCCGTTTTCGGCCCGCGAGCTGAAGGCGCGTGTGAAGAACGCGCTACGCATCAAGGAGCTCCTCGACGCCCTCACGGCCCGGACCCAGATCCTCGAGCTGCAGCAGGAGATTTCCGCCAAGGTCGAGGAGGACGGCGTCACCGCCGAAGACTTCCGGGCGCGCCTTCTCGTCCCGATCCTCGACCGGATCTCGTCCGTGTTCGGCGCCGACGGCGTCACGCTGCACCTCAGGCGCACCGGCCACGTCGAGCTCGTCGCGGCCGCGTCCAGCGCCTGGCCCGGCGGAAGCGCTCCGGAGTTCGTCGCGGCGCTCGGCCTCGAGGAGGATCCGCGCACCGGGCGCGCGCCGCGGCTGCCGGGCGACGCCACGCCCGACTGGACCATCACGGCCGCACCGGTTTTCGGCGGCAAGGAGCTCCTCGGCACGCTCCGCCTCTACCGGCGCGGGCCGCTTCCCCCGCCCGGGGAGTCCCCCGAGCTCGAGCACCTCATGGCCTTCGCGGCGCACCTCGGCCGCACGCTGCACCGGCTCAACCTCGTCGACGAGCTGCGGGCGAAGGCCGGATCGTAGGGGCGCGGCCTACCATGCGCCCTTTTTCTGGCGCTTGACGACCTGGCGGAGCACGAGACCCTTCTTCAGGGACGAGAGCCGGTCGACGAAGAGCCGCTGGTCGAGGTGGTCCACCTCGTGACAGAAGGCGCGCGCCAGAAGGTCGCGCCCGTCGAACGTCTGCTTCTTCCCGCGCGCGTCGAGGGCTTCCACGGTTACCTTCTCGGGCCGCTCGACCGTCTCCATCATGTCGGGGAAGGACAGGCAGCCCTCCTCGTCCCGGATGAGCCCCTGCGCGTCCACGACGACCGGGTTCACGAGGATCAGTACCTGGGACGGGTCCTTCCCCACCGAGAGATCCACGATCGCGACGCGCAGGTTCACGCCGACCTGGGGGGCGGCGAGACCGAGGCCGGGCGCCGCCCAGCACGTCTCCTTGAGGTCCTGGAGAAGCGTCGCGAGGCCGGGTTCGTCGAACACCTCGACGGTCCGGTTTTTCGCGACGAGGCGCGGATCCCCGTACTTGACGATCTCTCGAATGGCCACGTTTACTCCGGCGGTCGGGACGGCGGCTCTCCCCTTTTCAGGAGCATCGTCCCGCACATCGAGATTGCAGGGCTTCCCGGGTGCGGTCAAGCGTCCCCGCGGGGGGACGCGGGAGGCGCCGCGATGGTGGTACGGAGGTCGCATAGGATGGCATGGAGGCCCGGCATGAACGCCAGCAGGATCGCGCCCCCCGCACTCGCAGCCGCCCTTCTCGTGGCAGCCCTGGTGCCGGGCCGGGCGGACGCTCAGCGCGAGGGGTACACGTACCTCTCGTACGTGCAGCCGGACGTTCTCCTGATCTCGAGCGCCGACGAAGATACGGCGGCCCGGATCAACACGCCAGTTCTCCCGGGCGACAGCCTCGTGACGGGAGTCGGGTCGCGCGCGGAAGCCGTGCTCGCGGACGGCAACGTCGTGCGCGTGGACGGATACACGGATCTCCGCTTCGAGCGCATGGCCCGGACGTACGAATCCGACGACGACCGGGACCTCCTGTTTCTCGCGCGCGGCACCGCGGCCATCGAACTCCGCGACGTCACGACGCGCGAGCGCGCCCTGCGTCTCGACACGGACGACATGACGATCCTCGCGGCCACCCGCGCCCTTTTTCGCGTGGACGCGGGAAGGCGCGGCACCGAGGTCTACGTCCTGTCCGGCAGGGTCGAGGTCGCGGGAAAGGGCGGGCGCGTCATCGTCCGCGCGGGCGAGTACGCGTTCGAGAGCGGCGACGGCGACGTCGGGGTCGAAGAGTCCGCCTCCCCGCGCGACCGCTTCGCACGCTTCGTCGAGGAGCGGCGCGACCGGACCGACGGCCGCAACACGACCCGCTACGTCTCCTCGGATTTCGGCTACGACTACGACAACGCCTCGTTCGAGGACTGGGGCACCTGGGCGTACTCCACGACGTGCGGGAGCATGTGCTGGCGCCCGCGCGTGGCCGCCGGCTGGACGCCCTATGCGCTCGGCTACTGGCGGTGGACGCCGTCGGGCCTCACGTGGGTCTCTTCGGAGCCCTGGGGATGGCTGCCGTACCACTACGGAACTTGGGTCCTCGATCCCGCGCTGGGCTGGATGTGGTGCCCGGGAACGGAGTACTCGCCCGCGTGGGTCTACTGGGATTTCACGCCGGACTGGGTGGGCTGGTGCCCAATCGGGTACTACGGCTCGTGGCCCCCCCCCACCCCGTGGGTACCTCAGGGACGGAACGCCCGCGTGAACGTCGGTGGCGGACGCGTTCCCGTTTACCCGCACCTTCGCGGCCGCATCGCGGTCTCGCAGATCGATCAGCGCGGCTGGAACTACGTGCCGTCCGGGCGTCTCGGCGTGCGGCTGGACCCGGCCCGGGACATCGTGCGCGGCGAGCGGATGACATTCCGGCCGGGCGAGATCGGGGTGATCGCTACGGTCCCCTTCCGCTTCGAGCGGGGCAGCAATCCGGCCGCGTCGATCCAGGACGCTCTCCGCCGCATCGCCGGTGGCGAGAGCGTTCGTCAGGCTCCCGTGAGCGAAGGACTGACAGCCGTCTTGCGCCGCGAACGCACGCTTTCGCCCGCCGCCGAAGAGGAGCTGAAGAGGACCGCCGTGCGCGTCGGCCAGGACCCCGCCTACCGCCGGCTGCCCGCAGACGTTCCGCGCCGCGCGGACCGTCAAGCCCCCGCGGACTCCTGGCGCCAGGCCACCGACCGGGGCCTCGTGCGCGGCTCGTCGCAGCCCGGGACACCCCTCGCCGCCCCATCCCGCAATTCGGGCACGTCGCCGCGCCTTCGCGACGAAGGCTGGCGCTCCCCTTCGGCGCCGGCCCCCGCCCCGATCCCGCGGCGCGTCGACGAGGACCGGCCGGCTCGCCACGACGACTCGGGATGGCGCGCGCAGCAGCCCCGCGTGATCGAGCGTGAGCGTTCGCGCGAGGCACCCCCGGCCCGGGAATCGGCGCCAGCGCCGCGCGAGGCGCCCGCGATGCACCGCGAATCCGCGCCGGCGCCCCGGGAAGCCCCGTCCGCTCCCCGCGAGGCGCCTCAATCCGCACCCGCCCCAGCGCCTCTACAATCCGGGGGTGGCTCGACCCGCCAACCGGCTTCTTAGGATCCTGTTCGTTCTTTATGCCCTCGAGGCTGGCGCCTTCCTGACGCTCGCACCCTGGGGCCGGTACTGGACGGTGCGGGTCGTCATGCGGTCCCCCGATCGAGCGCGCCCCTTCCTCGAATCGCCCTATTTCCGGAGCTTCCTCCTTGGCCTCGGGCTCCTGCATCTCTGGGCCGCGGCCACCGAGATCGAGGCGTGGAGACGGGAGTCACGCGAGTCGCGGAGCGAAGGGCCTTCTCCGTCCCCGCGGGAGCCTGCGTGAGCGACCGCGTCGGGCCGGAGGACGGTCTGCCTCCGGGATCGGGAGTGGTCGGACTCGGCATCGACCTCTGCGAAATTCCCCGGGTCGCCCGCGCGATCGAACGCCACGGAGCGCGCTTCGCCGCGAGGCTCTTCCGGCCCGGCGAGATCCGCCGCCCTCAGGAGTCGCCGGCCTACGCCGAGCACGTCGCGGGGCTCTTCGCGGCGAAGGAGGCGGCGATGAAGGCGCTCGGAACGGGAATGCGTGGAATCGCGTTTCGCGAGCTCGCCATCGTCCGAAGCCCGGGCGGCCCGCCCCGGCTCGCACTCTTCGGCCGGGCGCGTCTCCACGGGGCGCGCCTCGGCGTCACGGGAGCGCATGTCACGATCACCCACACCCGGGAAATGGCCGCCGCCGTCGTCGTGCTCACGGGAGCACCGCTGTCGCTAGAATGAAGGCTCGATGAGCAGCCTTCCTCCGGCTCTCGCGGGTCGAAAGGTCCTGGTCGTAGACGACGAGCCCACGATCCTGAAGATCCTCTCCTTCAAACTGCGCCTGACGGGTCTCCTGCCGGTCGAGGCGACGGGCGGCGAGGAAGCGCTCCGCCTCGTGCGCGAGGAGGCGCCCGACCTCGTCCTCCTCGACGTGTCCCTCTCGCCGGGCCTCACGGGCTTCGACGTCTGCCGAATCCTCAAGGAGAACCCGGCGACGTCCCGCCTGCCGATCGTGATGCTCACGGCGCGCACGCTGCCGTCGGAGCGCGACCTCGGCATGCGCCTCGGCGCGGCGAGCTACCTCACGAAACCCTTCTCGACGAAGGTGCTCATGCAGGAGATCGAAAAGGCGCTCGGGTAAGAAAAAGGCCCCGGCGAACCGGGGCCCTCTTGTCTTCCTATCCCGTCTTGCGCTTGCTGCCGCCGTGGGAGCCGCCACCCCTCGGTCCGGAGCCCTTCGGCCCCTTCGGAGCGGTGTAACCCTTCTTCTTCTCGGCGGGAGCCTTGGCCTTCTTCTCGGCCTTCTCGGTCTCGCCTTCGGCCTCGGCGCCCTCGCCCTTCTTCTCGCCGTCGCTCTTGCCGGAGACGAGCTTCTTGGCCCGCTCGAGAAGCGACGCCTTCTTCTCATCGGCGGCCTTCGCCGCGACTTTCTTCGCCGCTTGGCGGTGCGCCCAGTCGAAGTCGATGAACTCGAGGATCGCCATCTCGGCGCCGTCGCCCTGACGCCGTCCGAGCTTCATGATGCGGGTGTAGCCGCCGGCGCGCTCCTTGAAGCGCGGCGCGATCTCCTCGAAGAGCTTCTTGACGGTCGTCGCCTCGGGAATGGTCTTGAGGGCGAGACGGCGCGCGTGAAGGCCGCCCCGCTTTCCGAGGGTGACCATCTTCTCGATGAGCGGCCGGAGGTCTTTCGCCTTCGGCAGCGTCGTCTGGATGCGTTCGTGGGTGATGAGGGACGAAAGCTGGTTCCGGAAGAGCGACTTGCGATGTGCCGTCGTCCGGCCGAGCTTGCGGCCCGCTCGATTGTGTTGCATGGATTCCTCAGCGACCCGCGCCGGCCGGAGACTCGAGCTTCATGCCGAAGGCGAGGCCCTTGTCGCGCAGGATGTCCTTGATCTCGTTCAGGCTCTTCCGCCCGAAGTTCTTCGTCTCGAGCATGTCCTTCTCGGTCTTCTGGACCAGTTCGCGAAGCGTGCGGATGCCCGCGTTCTTGAGGCAGTTCGCGCTGCGCACGGAAAGCTCGAGCTCCTCGACGTTCGTGTCGAGAAGGGCGTCGAGCTCGCTCTGAGGCATTTCGGCTCCGGCCGCCTGGGCCGCCTCGTCCGTCTCGACGTTCACGAAGATCGCGAGATGATCGCGGATGAGAACCGCGGCCACGCCGACGGCGTCACGCGGGGTGATCGTGCCGTTCGTCCAGACCTCGATGACGAGCTTGTCGTAGTCCGTCGCCTGGCCGACACGGGCCGCCTCGACGTGATAGTTCACGCGGCGGACGGGCGAGTGGGCCGAATCCAGCGGAATCGTGCCGATCGGAGCCTCCGGGTCGAAGTTGCGGTCGGCCGGCACGTAGCCGCGGCCCTTGCTGACCGTGGCCTCGAGGCGCAGACGGCCTCCGTCGGCCAGCGTCGCGACCGGGGCATCCGGATTGAGAATCTCGATCTGCGCGTCGTCCTCGAAGGCGTCGGCGGTCACGCCGCCCTTCGTCTTGACGTCGAGCGTGAGCGCGCGCGGGCCG
This sequence comes from Acidobacteriota bacterium, assembly GCA_030278895.1. GTDB lineage: Bacteria > Acidobacteriota > Thermoanaerobaculia > UBA5066 > UBA5066 > Fen-183. The sequence goes on along the minus strand of JARXKK010000020.1, from coordinate 4,577 downwards.
TCCTCGTGCAGACGGATTGCGAGGCCCTTCAGGTTGAGGATGATGTCCGTGACGTCTTCGACGACGCCCGGGACGGCCGTGAACTCGTGCTCCACGCCCTCGATCTTGACCGCGGTGACCGCGGCGCCTTCGATCGAGGAGAGGAGGACGCGCCGGAGCGCGTTGCCCACCGTCGTGCCCCAGCCGCGCTCGAGCGGCTGCGCCGTGAAGCGGCCGTAGTTGCCCTTCTCTTCATCGACCTCGAGACGGTTCGGACGTTGAAAACCCTTCCACAACATATGTTCTCCTGTCCCTGCGACTTATCCGCTGAGCGGCGCGCGAGGGAGCGTTCGTGACGGAATTACTTCGAGTACAGCTCGACGATGAGTTTCTCGTTGACCTGCAGCGCGACGTCTTCGCGCTTCGGAAGCGTGACGACCTTGCCCTGGAACTCGGCCGCGTTCAGCTCGAGCCACGCCGGAATGCCGCGACCCTTGGCCGTTTCGACGGCGCCCGCGATGAGCGGGTTCGCCTTGCTCTTCTCCTTGACGGAGACGACGGCTCCCGTGCCCACGACGTAGCTCGGCACGTTCACCTTCTTGCCGTTCACGCGCACGTGCCCGTGACGGACGAGCTGGCGCGCCTGGGCGCGCGAGCCGGAAAAGCCGAGACGGTGGACGACGTTGTCGAGGCGGCGTTCGAGGAGCGAAAGGAGGTTCTCGCCCGTGACGCCGCGCATGCGCTCGGCAGCCTCGAACGTGAGCCGGAACTGGCCCTCGAGCACCCCGTAGAACCTCTTCAGCTTCTGCTTCTCACGAAGCTGTATGCCGTACCCGAGGATCTTCGAGCGGCGCTTGCCGTGCTGGCCCGGCGGAAAGTTGCGGCGCTCGATGGCGCACTTGTTGGTGAAACAGCGGTCCCCCTTGAGGAACAGCTTCATTGCTTCGCGCCGGCACAGCCGGCAGACCGATTCACGATAACGAGCCACGGGAAATCAGGCCTCCGTCGATTCCGTCATTTGTCGTCGCGTCCTTCTTCCCGGCCCGGAATCGAGAGCTCGGTTTACGAACGAGAATTCCGGAGAATTCTTTAAAGGGTCAGACCCGCCGCCGCTTCCGCGGCCGGCAGCCGTTGTGCGGAATGGGCGTCGCGTCCTTGATGGACCGGATGTCGATGCCCGCGGCGGCAAGGGCGCGAATCGCGCTCTCGCGGCCGGCGCCGGGCCCGTTCACGCGAACGTCCAGCGAGCGAACGCCGCTCTCCTGGGCGATCTGCGCGGCATTGCCGGCAGCCAGCTGCGCCGCGAACGGCGTGCCTTTGCGCGAGCCCTTGAACCCGATGCGTCCCGCCGACGACCAGGCCAGGACGTTGCCCTGCTGGTCGGTGATCGAGACGATCGTGTTGTTGAAGGACGCTTGCACGGTCGCGAGCGCGTGCGGGATGTTCTTCTTGTCCTTCTTGGGACCCTTTTTCTTGCCCTTGGCGGCGGGCTTGGCGGTCGCGGATGCTTCAGTGGGTGTTGCCATCATTTACCTACTTTTTAGTCGCCTTCTTTTTCCCAGCCACGGCGCCCTTGCGGGGGCCCTTCCGCGTGCGGGCGTTCGTGTGAGTGCGCTGGCCGCGGACAGGGAGGTTCCGGCGGTGCCGGACGCCGCGGTAGCAGCCGATTTCCATGAGCCGCTTGATGTCCTGGGAGGTCTCCTTGCGGAGATCGCCCTCGACCTCGTACTGGTCCTGGATCGTCTTGCGGATCCGTGACACCTCGTCCTCGGAGAGATCCTTGACGCGCGTGTTCCTGTCGACCTTGGCGGTCTCCAGGATCTTTCCGGAGCTCGGGCGGCCGATCCCGAAGATGTAGGTCAGGCCGATTTCGACGCGCTTGTTCGGGGGAAGGTCGACACCTGCGATACGAGCCATTCTGGAATTCCTCTCAGCCCTGACGCTGTTTGTGCTTGACGTTCTCGCAGATGACCCGCACCACGCCGGCGCGGCGAATCACCTTGCACTTGCTGCAGATCTTCTTGACGGACGTACGGACTTTCATGCGAGACCTCGATTCACTTGTACCGGTAAATGATGCGCCCGCGGGTCAGGTCGTACGGCGAAAGCTCGACGAGGACCTTGTCTCCCGGCAGGATGCGGATGAAGTGTTTCCGCATCTTCCCGGAGATGTGTGCGAGCACCTGATGTTTGTTTTCCAACTCGACCTTGAACATCGCGTTCGGCAACGGCTCGATCACCGTTGCGGTCACTTCGATGGCGTCTTCCTTCGACATAAACCTTCTGTCTCGCTGCCGTCAGACCGCGACGGGAAGCGGATATTCGTGAAGACCGGGGGCGCCCGTCTGCGCCGAACCGGCCGTGAATCGCCCAAATCCGAGAACGACAGGCCCCTTGGCCGTCGCCACGACCGTATGTTCGAAATGTGCCGAAGGGCGGCCGTCCTTCGTCCGCACGGTCCATCCGTCGGCGTCGGTCGTGACCGCCGCGGCGCCGAGGTTGAACATCGGCTCGATGGCGAGCGCCATGCCCTCCCGGATGATCTCCCGCTTTCCCGCCGGCCCGTAGTTCGGAACCTGCGGCTCCTCGTGCATCGCCGTTCCGATTCCGTGGCCCACGAATTCGCGGACGACGCCGTACTTCCGGCTCTTCGCGACGGCCTCGACGGCCGCGCCGATGTCGCCGATCCGTCCGCCGACGACGACGGCCCCGATGCCCGCGAGGAGCGCCGCGTGCGTCGTGTCGATCAGCTCCGTGACCTGCGCGGGCGCCGGATCAAGGACGATCGAGCGGGCCGCGTCCGCGTAGTAACCCTCGACGATGGCGCCCAGGTCGAGACCCACGACGTCGCCCGGCTTGAGGACGCGCTTCGTCGAGGGGATGCCGTGCACGACTTCGTCGTTGATGGAGATGCAGAGCGTCTTGGGGTAGCCGCGATAGCCCGGAAACGCGGCCTTCCCGCCGCGCGACGCGATGCCGGCCGCCGCGACGCGGTCGATATCCTCGGTCGTCCGGCCGGCCCGGCACGCCGCGATGCACTCGGACAGCGTCTCGTGCACGATGCGAGCGGCGTGCTCCATCTTGAGGATCTCGGATTTGCCCTTGCAGGTGATCACGCGGCCCCCTTGGGGACGGCCGTGCGGGCGTTCTGCAGGGCGGCGGCGACGTCGGACGCGATCGTCTCGATGGCGCGGTTGCCGTCGATCGTGACGAGAGCGCCGGACTGACGATAGAGGTCGGCGAGCGGAGCGGTCTTCTCGCGGTAGACGCGGAGGCGCTCGGCAATCGTCTCCCTCGTGTCGTCGGCGCGCCCCTCGAGGACGGCACGCTTGAGCAGGCGGTCGACGAGGATCGTGTCGGGCACGTCGATGAACAGCACGGCGTCCACGCGGCCTCCGGTTTCTTCGAGGAGTGCCTGGAGGGACCGAGCCTGCGCCACCGTGCGCGGGTATCCGTCGAAAATTGCCCCGTTCTTCGCGTCGGGTTCGGCGAGACGCTCTTTCAGCATCTTCGTCACGAGATCGTCCGGCACGAGCGCGCCCGATTCCATGATGGGCTTCGCGACCCTTCCGAGCGCCGACCCCCGGGACACGTGGTTCCGGAGGAGGTCTCCCGTGGAGATCTGGGGAATTCCCAGGGTCGCCGCGAGCCGCGACGCCTGAGTCCCCTTTCCCGAGCCGGGAGGGCCGAAGAAAACGATGGCGGAAGACATGTCAGCCGCGGCGCCCCCGGATGCGGCCCTTCTTGAGGAAGCCGTCGTAGTTGCGCATGACGAGCTGCGACTCCACCTGCTGGACGGTGTCCATGGCGACACCCACGACGATGAGAAGCGACGTGCCGCCGAAGAAGAACGTGATGCCAAGACCCTGCGTCACGAAGGCCGGCAGGTGCGCGTCGAGCCACGGGCCGATGCCCGGGATGCCCTGCACCTTAAAGCCCATCGTGAGGAACTCGGGAATGAGGGCGACGACCACGAGATAGAGGGCGCCGATGAGCGTGATCCGCGTGAGCACGTTGTCGATGTAGTCCGACGTGGCCTTTCCGGGGCGGATGCCCGGGATGAAGCCGCCGTACTTGCGCATGTTCTCGGCCGTGTCGTTCGGGTTGAAGATGATCGAAATGTAGAAGTAGCAGAAGAAGATGATGCCGAGCGCATAGAAGAGGTTGTAGAGAGGCTGCCCGATGGACAGCTGCTCGGCGATCTTCTTCATGAAGTCGCTTTTGAACGCGGACGCGATGTACTGCGGAAACTGGATGATGGAGACCGCGAAGATGATGGGAATGACGCCGCCCGTGTTCACGCGCAGGGGCAGATACGTGTTCTGGCCGCCGTAGACCTTCCGGCCGACGACGCGCTTGGCGTACTGGACCGGAATGCGCCTCTGGGCGCGCTCGACGAAGACGATGGCCGCGACCACCCCGACCATGAAGACGAGGAGGATGAGCCCGGTGAAGAGCGACATGGCGCCGCGCTGCACCTGCTGGATCGAATTGAAGACAGCGGTCGGGAAGCCCGCGACGATGCCCGCGAAGATGATGAGCGAGATGCCGTTGCCGATCCCGCGTTCCGTGATCTGCTCGCCGAGCCACATCACGAA
>JARXKK010000019.1 GCA_030278895.1 Acidobacteriota bacterium | reverse complement strand
GACCGGAAGGACCGGAACAGCTTTTCGATCATTCGCTCTCCTGACCGTTCCCGGAAGTTGTGGGGGCTGAATCTGTGACCCACGATATGTTGGGGACAGCTTAAGACGTCAGAATGCTGAAATCAAGAGGGAAGCCAGAAAAAAGAAGGGGATTCTTGTAAGGCGCCTTACTTATTTCGGCTACGACGTATACATAGCGTGATCGCCCAACTCGCATTAGGCAGACTTCGCATCTGCCCTATTATCATTCAAAGAATATTAACTCTTTTGTTGTTAATTACTTACGGCGATTAGCGGCGTACTCGGCGGCCAGGAGGAAGCCTTCCCGGGACGCTGTCTCCGGGAAGCGCGAGGCGATTTCCCGAGCTCTCTCCGCGTGCGTCTCGACCATCTCGCGCGCGCTCTCGAGGGCGGAGTGGCGGTGAACGACGTCGAGGATCTGTTCGGGCCTCACGGTGTCGAACCCCTCTTCGGCGACGACGGTTTCCACGAGCTTGCGTTCGGCGCGCGTGGCATGGGGCAGGCAGAGGATGAGGGGCAGCGTGAGCTTGCCCTCCTTGAGGTCGGAGAGGACCGGCTTGCCGAGATCGGCTTCCTTCGCCGTGTAGTCGAGGAGGTCGTCCTGGAGCTGAAAGGCGACCCCGAGCGACATTCCGTATTCCCAGAGCCGGTCGCCCCAGATCTCGCGCGACTCTCCGAACGCCTCCGTCACGAGGAACGACGGGATCTTGCAGGCGCCCGCGAACAGCAACGCGGTCTTGCGGCGCACGATATCGAGGTAACCCTCGAGCGTGAGGTCGAGGAGTCCGCGCCGCTCCGCGCCGATGATCTCGCCTTCGGTCATGCGCAGCGTCACGTCCGACAGGACGCGCAGGACGCGCAGATCGCCCTCTTCCAGCGCGATCTCCATGGATTTCATATAGAGGAAATCGCCGAAGAGGACGGTCAGCTCGTTGCCCCAGCGGCGATTCACGCTGGCCCGCCCGCGGCGTAGCTCGGCGTCGTCGATGATGTCGTCGTGAACGAGCGTCGCCGTGTGGATGAACTCGATCATCGCGGCGTAGCTCACGTCGCGTTCGCCCTCATAGCCGAGGAGGTGCGCTCCGAGGAGGAGGAGCGCGGGCCGGATTCGCTTGCCGCCGCCCTCGACGAGATAGTCGCCGATGAGCGAGATGGTCGGAATCCCCGAGCGGGTGCGCTCCTGGAGGCGCGTCTCGACGAGCTTCAGCTTGCCTTCGATCGGGCCGAGGGCCGCCAGGAGCCGGCGCCCGTTCTCCCGCTCCCCGGCCGGGAGGGTCGCGACGAGAAGGCGGTCCTTGAGAGAGGTCTGGCTCATCGGCGTGGGGCGCATCTTACCGCCCCTCTGCTCCTGTTTACGCCGGGGCGCGTAGGCAGGATGCTCTAACCGCGGAAATTCGTGAACTGGAGAGGGATGCCGAAGTCGGCGCCCCTGAGGAGCGCGATGACGTCCTGCAGGTCGTCCTTCTTCTTGCCCGAGACGCGCAGCTGATCGCCCTGGATCGCGACCTGGACCTTCAGCTTGCGGTCCTTGATCGCCTTGACGATCTCCTTCGCCTTCTCGGACTCGATGCCCTGGCGGATCGTGACCACCTGGCGCACGGTGCCCTTCGTCGCGGGCTCGATCGTGCCGTACTCGAGGGACTTCAGGGACACGCCGCGCTTCACGAGCTTGGTCTGGAGAATGTCCGTCACGGCCTTCAGGCCGAACTCGTCGTTCGCCGTGAGCGTGAGCTCCTTGTCCTTCTGCTCGATGCCGGCGGCGCTGCCCTTCAGGTCGTAGCGCTGCGCGGTTTCCTTCTGGGCCTGCGCGACGGCGTTCGCGACTTCGGGAAGGTTGACTTCGGAGACGACGTCGAACGTGGGGTCTGCCATGGCTTCACTCCGAAAGAATCTTCGTGCCCGCGGGGGGCGCAAGGGCGAAGTCCGGGTCCGGACGCTTCGGCCCGGACAGCTTCTGCGTGAACGTGAACGCGGTGCGGTTGCCGGCCGCGTCCACGAGGATGAGCCTCTTCACGTCGCCCGCCGCCGTGGCGAGGAGCGTGACGGACTTCGGGTCGGCGCCCGCGCGCGGCGTGAGCGTGATCTCGACGAGGCCGGTGTTCGCGGGGGCGGCGTGCGCCGTGTAGCGCGCGAGGAGCGCGTCGGTCGACTCGAGGAAGACGAGCGGCAGCCGCGCGCGTTCCTCCGGCTTCAACGTCCTCACGACGAGCTGCCGGTCGGCCGCCACATACTGGCGGCCGGCCTTCCCGTCGAACGTGAAGACCTTCCCCTCCGGCCCGTCGTAGTCGAATCGCACGCGGTCGGGCGCCTGCAGGATGAGCCGACCGGTCTCGGGCTGGGTCTCGGCGAAGCCGGCGGGCGCGTACGTCTGGACGAACGTGCAGGAGACCGAGGGAGAGGACGAATAGGCTTTCCGGATGCTCGCGAGAAGGGCGCGGGCGTCGAGCGACGCTGAAACGGAAGGAGTTGGAGTCGCGGCCGGCTGCGCCGGCCGTGCTTCGAAAGAGAAGAAGAGAGAAAAGAAAAAGATGCTTAGAAAGAGAAAGAGAGAGCCGTGTCTGCGAATGTCTGTATTCACTTTTTAAGAATCTTCTCTTTCTCTTTCTTCCTCAATGCCTGAAATGTCTCTTCCCCGTGAAGACCATCGCAATGCCCGCGGCGTCCGCCGCGGCGACGACTTCCGCGTCCTTGACTGAGCCCCCGGGCTGGGCAACCGCCGTGACGCCCGCCTTGGCGAGCACCTCGAGGCCATCCGGGAACGGGAAGAACGCGTCCGACGCCGCGACGGCGCCCTTCGCCCGGTCGCCGGCCTTGCCGACTGCGTCGCGGCAGGCGTCGACGCGGCTCGTGCGGCCGCCGCCGATACCGTAGGTTGCGGTCTCGCCCGCGACGACGATCCCGTTCGAGACGACGCCTCTGAGGACGAGGTTCGCGAAGCGCATCGCGCGCGTCTCGCCGTCCGTCGGGGCGCGCTTCGTGACGACCTTCCAGTCGGGCGCGTCATCCGGAGCGAGATCGCCCTCCTGCAAGAGGAGGCCCCCATCGATGCCGCGCGCCTCGAGGCGCGGGCGCGGGCCGGCTTCCTTCCCGACCGTCAGCACGCGGAGGTTCGGCTTCTTCGCGAGGACCGCCTTCGCGTCGTCCGTGACGTCGTGAACGACGACCACCTCGAGGAAGCGTGACGTGAGAGCGGCGGCGGCCTCGGCATCGAGCGTTCCGGTGTAAGCGACGACGCCGCCAAACCCGGCGATCGGATCGGATGCCCACGCGGCCTCGAAGGCGTCCACCATCGCTGGCGCAGTCGCGGCCCCCGCGGGAATGCGGTGCTTGACGATCGTGAGCGCGCTCGGCCCCACGACGCGCGACGTGTAGAGGGCGGCGTCGGCGTCGAGGAAGTTGTTATACGAGAGCTCCTTCCCCTGAACGAACGCGTAGCGCGAGAGGGCGGGCGCCGCGGCGGCGGCATCGACATAAAGGGACGCCTTCTGGTGAGGGTTCTCGCCATAACGGAGAGAGGCCGCGCGCGCGAAGGAGAGCGACAGCCGCTCGGGGAAAGTCTCGCCCGTCTCGGCCGAGAACCATCGGGCGATCGCGGCGTCGTACGCCGCCGTGCGCCGGAAGACCTTCGCGGCGAGGCGCCGCCGCGTCTCGTCGCCCAGAACCCCTGCATTCGCCTTCAATTCGGCCGCCACGGAGGGATAGTCCGCGGGGTCGCAGACGACGCCGACGTGCGCATGGTTTTTCGCCGCCGCGCGCAGCAGAGACGGCCCGCCGACGTCGATCTTCTCGATGGCTTCGGCGAACGTCGTCTCCGCCCTGGCCACAGCGTCCTCGAAGGGATAGAGATTAACGACGACGAGGTCGATGGGTCCGACTCCGTTCGCGGCCGCCTCGCTCCTGTCGCGGTCTACGGAGCGATCGAACAGGATGCCGCCGAAGAGCTTCGGATGGAGCGTCTTCACGCGGCCGCCGAAGACTTCCGGAAAACCCGTGAGGTCCTCGACCTTCGTGACGGAGAGGCCGGACGCCGCGAGATGCGCGGCGGTGCCGCCGGTCGAGAGGAGGCCGAAGCCCTGCGCGACGAGGGCGCGGGCGAAGTCGACGAGACCGGTCCGGTCGGAAACGGAAAGGAGCGCGAGGCGGGCGGTCACGGCACGTAGGGTCCCTTCGATTCGGGGTACTTCTTCACGAACGACACGTCGCCCCCGGCGGTCTTCCAGATCCAGGCGAGGAGACGTGACGAGAGCGTGACCGCCGCGTCGTAGCGTTCGCGCGCGGTGGCCGCGGGAAGCGGCGCCGCGGCCAGCGTTTCGGGCGCGGCGAAGGGTTCCGCCGGAAAGCCGAGGAAGCGGGCCGTCTTCGAGAAGTCGGTGGCCGCGCCTTGCGGCGGCGGCAACGCGAGCGCGAGCTCGTGAACGATTGCGCCCGCCTGGTAGGCGACCTCGTCGAAGGCCATGTGCCGGCGGATGGCGGCGGCGACCGCGCGCGCGCCGCGGGCCGCGGCCGCGCGGTGCGCCGCGGCGTCGCGGGTACCGGTGTCGGCGGCCGCGGCGTCGCTCACGCCCTGCATGAGCCGGCGGCTGTGCTTCGCGAGCTGACGCTTGAAATCCGGCGGCGCCCAGGAGGCGGCCTCGGCCGCAATACGGGCCTCGTCCGCGACGCCCCAGCGCGCGGGGCCGGCGGCCCGCGCAGCGGGCGAGAGGAGAACGAGTGCGAAGGCGGCGGCGATGGCGCGACATCTCATGGCGGACGGATTGTACGGGCGGCGGCGCGGCCGGCGGCTCAGAAGATTTTCAGGATGTTCAGGCTCATGACGAAGCCCGTCATTCCCCGGTTACGCCCCGCGACGGGCGTCCCGGCGTCGATCTTGACCAGCGTCGCCCACGGCCCCACGAACTCGCCCGAGAGGCCCGCGCCGCTGAAGTAGGCCCAGTCGAGACCGGCGGCCGCGTCCTTGACGCGCGCATCCTCGTAGATCGCCTCGAGGCGGAAGACGCTCCCGATGACGTAACCGTATGCGACCTTGGACGTGACGGCTCCCTCGGCGCGCAGGGCGCCCGAACGGAAGCCGCGGAGCGACGTGCCGCCGAAGAACCCGAACGTGTACTTCGAGAAGCGGTCCGTGTTGTCCGAGCCGAGATAGCCGACCGACGCGCGCACGCGCTGGAAGCGCGGCAGGTGGAAGTCCTTCTGCAGCTCCCCGCTCCATGTCGTGAAGGCGTTCTTTCCCGGATCGTAGTCGGGGTTTCCCGGGAAGCCCCACGGGTCCCATTGCGACCTCTTGTTCCACGCGACGCGCCCCGTGAGCGCCCAGCCTCGCCAGTCCCACACGAGCTGGCCCTCGAGCCGGGTGATCCAGGTGTTCGACGGAATCACGAACGCAGGAGACGTTTCGACGTCGTCGGCCGCGAAATCGCGGTGCGCTTCGGTGACCGTCGCCGTGAATTTGAGATGGCGCGCGAGGGGGATGCCGGCCTTGAATGCAGCCGCGAAGGACCGGCCCTTCACGCGCTGCGTCTTGTCCTCTTCGCCGGAGGCATAGAGCGCGTCCGTGCCCCGGATCGCGATGCCGAAGACGTCCACCCCGACGTCGACCGGCGACCCCAGGAGCCGCGGCTGGCTCCAGGACGCCGCGAGGAGGACGCCGCCGAAGAGAACCTGGAACTGGTCGTGCCGCTTGCTCGCGTCGAGGTCGATCCAGTAGATCCCGAGGAGCGGGAGCGGGTAGTCGTACGACCCGTCGTAAAAGAGGCCGCCGAGACCGAAGAGCCTGCCGTGCTTGCTGTCGTCCGTGACGACGCGCGTGCCGTCCTTCGCCTTCTCGAGGTAGCGGACGCCCTTCTCGGTGTCGCGCACCATCGTGTCCTTGGACGCAAAGGTCTCCTCGCGCGCCGCGAGGAACGATGGGTCGTCGAGCCGGATGTCCGTGAGCACGCTTTCGCGCTCGATGACGGTGGTGCGCGAGAAGGTCTTCAGGATCCACTGGCCGGTCGTGCGTGTCGGCAGACGCAGCGGCGGCCCTCCGTCGGGCGCGGGCACGTCGGTGAAGTCGGCCGTCTCGTCCACGGCCTGGAGCTCGGCCGTGAGGTTCAATTGCCGCGTCCGCACGCGGACGGCCGCGAACCCGTCACGGGCGATCCACACGCGGCCTGCATACGCGGGCTTGTCCGTCGCCGCGACACGCGGCTCGAAGTCGAGCGCCCAGCACGAGATCCCTCGCACGGCGTCTTCGCCGACGAGCGTGTAGCGGTAGGTGTCGTCGAGCGTGAGGGCGAGCGGCATGTCGGCGACTTTCTCGGGCTGCAGGAGCGGAAGTTCGGGCAGCTTGCGGGCCGTCCAGCGCACCCCGTTGAAGTACGCGTCGTGCCACGCCCAGTCGAACCCGCCGCCCTTCTCGTAGAAGAACGGCCCCGCGAGAGTGAGGTCGAGCGTGTTGCCGAGGTTCGCGAAGCGGAAGCGCATCGAGAGCGTGTTCGTGGCCGAAAGCGTCTTCCAGCGCGCGTCGCGGGCCGCGCGCCAGGCCTGGTGCCTCGCGAGGATTTCATCGGCCGTGATGCCGCGCACGGCGGCGACCCCGACGGCGGCCTTGGGGGCCTCTGCCGGCGCCTTCTCCCGCGCGGTCAGACGCAGGGCGAGCGGGCCCTTCGCGAGCGAAAGCGTGAGCCGCGCCGGAGCGGCACTGGCGGGCATCTCGAGCCTCTTCGAGGCTCCCGTCGCGAGCTCGAGGATCTCGGCCGAGGCATACGGTGTCGCGTCGAGCGTGAGAACGACCGCGCCGGAGGGCGCGGGCGCGCCGTCCTGCGTGCCGGGCAGGAGGACGACACCTCCGAGATCGAGGCCCGACACGACGCGATACGCGTCGCGCGGCGTCCCGTCCGGGGAGGCCGCCGACGCCGCGCGTGTGTCCGGTCCGAAGTCTCCGGCGACGACGCGGGCGAAGCGCTCGAGCGTCGCGTCCTCGGCGGCCGGCCAGGCGGGAGACACGACGACGAACGGGATGTTCTCCGGCGCGAAACGCGCCGCGACGGCGAGGAGGGCGCCGGGGGTCGGAACGCCGGAAGATCCGAGGTCGACGAGGCCGGGTTTACCAAACGCGAAAGAGTCGATCGCAGCTCGGATCGCTCCGGGGTCTGACGAACCGGAAGGGGTGACGCCTACGAAGTCGAGATAGGCCGAATTCTCTTCTGATGAAAGGAGAGAGAGATCAGCGGGCGCGACGAGCTCGGCAGGAGCGTTCCGTGCGGCCGTGAAAACGATGCGCGCCAGGGATGCGGCCGCGCGGACCCCCGCAGCCACCTTTCTAAGCAAATACGCCCTTGCCTTCAGATCTCCGCCGGCCGGCGCCGCGAAGGCGATTGTGATGAGATCGGAATTCCGAGCAGATCCGAGGATCTCTCCCAGACCCGGCCACAGATCCTCCACCGTCGCGGCCTCCGCCGCCCGTACGTCCGCGGGCACGGCAGCGTCGGGCAGGCTCAGCTTCAGCCCCCACTTCCAGCCCGCGCCGTGTGCGTGCTCGGCGAGCTCGCGCGCCGCCGCGACCACTGCCGCGCGACCTCCCGGCAACGCGGCCGCGTCGACCCGCAGGAGCAGCCCCGGCGCGTTCGGCGAATGCTCGGCGACGGGCAGGGCCGCGATGCGGGCAATCCGCGGGTCGCTGGATGAGACCGCGAGCCAGGGCGCGACATAGGGGCGAGGAACCGCCCCGCCCGCCACCGGCGAGAGAAACAGCCCCATGAGGGCCGCGAGGAGCCTGGAAATCACTTTTTTCTGTCCGAAGCGGCGCTCTTCGCCGGTTTCGGTTCTGCCCTGGGTTCGGCCGGCTCGGTTCCGGGAGAAGAGACAATGGGGGCTCCGAGCACGTCTCCCGTCGGAAGGCCGAGGTTTGCCCGGATCTTCCTTTCGATCTCGGCGGCGATGTCCGGGTTGTCGCGGAAGAACTGCTTGGAATTCTCGCGGCCCTGTCCGAGGCGAATGTCGCCGTAGCTGAACCACGCGCCGGACTTCTCGACGATCTTCATCTCGATCCCGATGTCGATGAGCTCGCCCGTCTTGGAGATGCCTTCGCCGTAAGCGATGTCGAACTCGGCGATTCGAAAGGGAGGAGCGACCTTGTTCTTGACGATCTTGACCTTCGTGCGGCTTCCGACGACGACCTCGCCGTCCTTGATGGCGTTGATGCGCCGGATGTCGATGCGGACCGACGAATAGAACTTCAGGGCGCGGCCACCCGTCGTCGTTTCGGGGTTTCCGAACATGACGCCGATTTTTTCGCGGATCTGGTTGATGAAGATGAGCGTCGTGTTGGACTTCGAGACGACCGCCGTGAGTTTGCGTAGCGCCTGCGACATGAGACGCGCCTGCAGGCCCATCGACGCGTCGCCCATCTCGCCCTCGAGCTCGGCCTTCGGAACGAGCGCAGCGACGGAGTCGATGACGACGACGTCGATGGCGGCTGACCGCACGAGCGCCTCGGCGATCTCGAGCGCCTGCTCTCCCGAGTCGGGCTGGGAGACCATGAGGTTGTCCACGTCGACGCCGAGCTTCCTGGCGTAGTCGGGGTCCATCGCGTGCTCGGCATCGATGAAGGCCGCGAGGCCGCCGCGCTTCTGCGCCTCGGCGATGACGTGAAGGGTCAGGGTCGTCTTGCCCGAGGACTCCGGTCCGAAGACCTCGATGACGCGGCCGCGCGGGATGCCGCCGATTCCCAGTGCGGCGTCCACGCCGATCGAACCCGTCGAAATCGACTGGATGACGGCGTGCGGCTTGTCGCCGAGACGGACGAGAGCACCTTTCCCGAACTGCTTGTCGATCTGCGCCACGGCCTGCTCGAGCGCCTTGAGCTTTTCCTTGTTCACTTCGACCATTTGGTCTCCTTAGAGATGAGAGAGTGCGGATTATAGGGACCGACACACGCTTCACCGGCGCCAGTCACCCTTCTAAGAAAATCCGAATTGCGGCGAATCGGCCTACGATTGCGTGGCCGCGCGGAAGGAACGGTTGAAAGGTAGGCCCGAAATTTCCGAAATGCAAGGAATTCTTAGGCCCTGGCCCGAGGTCTTCGCCGCTTCGCGCGTGACGACGTTCGTCGCGACGTGGTTCGGGGCCGGGCTGCTGCCGATGGCGCCGGGCACTTGGGGAAGCCTCGCCGCGATTCCGTTCGCCCACCTCGTCGGGACGATCTGGGGGGGCTCGGGCCTCGCCGGGTTTGCGCTCGCGGTCACGCTCATCGGCGTGCACGCGGCGGGCGAGACGGCACGCCTCCGTGGCATCGGTGATCCGCCGGAAGTCGTGGTGGACGAGGTCGCGGGGCAGTCCATTGCGCTCCTGCCGGTCTATGCGCTCGTGCCGCCCGAGGCAACGCTCGTAAGGGTCGGCGCCGTGCTCGGGGCATTCGCCCTTTTTCGTATCCTCGACGTCTGGAAGCCAGGCCCGATCGGCGCCCTCGAGCGGCTGCCCGGGGGGTGGGGCGTGATGATGGACGACGTCCTCGCCGGCGCCGTCGCGGGAGCGCTCACGGGCGCCGCGCTCCTCCTGGCGCGATGATCGAGAGAGCCCTCTCCGGCCTGCGGGCGGTCGTGAGGGAGAACATCCCGCTTTCCGGCCGGACGACTCTCCGGATCGGCGGGCCGGCCCGGTATTTCGTGGAAGTCCACGACGCGGAGGCGCTCGCGGCGCTTCTCCGCGCGGGGCGCGCAGCCGGGCTGCCTGTCCTCGCGCTGGGGAAGGGGTCGAATCTCCTCGTTCCCGACGCGGGATTTCCCGGCGTCGTGTTCACCCTCGGGGGTGACTTCCTCGCGACGGTGGTCGAGCCACCGGAAGTCGTCGCGGGCGGAGGCGTGTCGCTCATGTCGCTCGCCGCCAGGGCCCAGAGGGCAGGCCTCTCCGGCATCGAGAACCTGTCCGGCATTCCGTCCTCGCTCGGCGGGGCCGTGCGCATCAACGCGGGATCCTACGGCTCGGAGCTGTTCGACGTTCTCGTGACGGTCGATCTCGTCTCGGGCGCGGGGGAAAGGCGCACGGCGGAAGCGTCCGGAATCGCGCACGGCTACCGGTGGACGTCGCTGTGCGACACCGGTGACATCGTGACCGGGGCACGCCTTCGTCTTGCGCCGAAAGCGCCGGCCGAGATCGCTGCGCGGATGGCGGATGTGGCCGCGAGGAGGAGGAACGCGCTGCCGAAACAGCCGAACGCCGGTTCGATCTTCAAGAATCCGCCGGGTCTCTTCGCGGGGAAGCTGCTGGAGGAATGCGGGCTGAAGGGCCGACGCATCGGCGGCGCCGAGATCTCTCCGGTTCACGCAAACGTGATCGTCAACGCCGGCCGCGCGACGGCGGCGGACGTCGCCGCCCTGATGGAAGCAATGAAGTGTGCCGTGAAGGAGAGATTCGGCATCGAATTGGAGCCTGAGATCCGCGTTCTCGGATAACCTATCGGGCCCGTTGGAGGAATGACCGATGAAACGCCAATTCGCCTTCCTTTCTCTGCTGCTCTCGGGTGTCGCTCTTCTCGCCGCCTGCGGCAAGAAGGAACTTCCCGTG
The DNA here is from genome assembly GCA_030278895.1 of Acidobacteriota bacterium. GTDB lineage: Bacteria > Acidobacteriota > Thermoanaerobaculia > UBA5066 > UBA5066 > Fen-183. The sequence continues at coordinate 26,039 of JARXKK010000019.1, read as the reverse complement.
CTCACGGTCGGAGTGATCGCCGAGCTGACGGGCGACATCCCAGCCGTGGGCGCGTCGTGCAAGAACGCCGCGGAGATGGCCGTCGCCGAGATCAACGAAGCCGGGGGTGTGAAGATCGCCGGGAAGGCGCACCTGCTCCGGATCGTCGTGGAAGACAGCAAGGGGAGCGGGCCGGAGGCCGGCGAGGCTCTGAAGCGCCTCGCTTCGGAAGACAAGGTGTTCGCCGTCGTGGGCCCGAACGCGAGCCTGGGCGCGATTCCTGCCGCGGAAGCCGCGGAGGAGGCGAAGGTCCCCATGATCACGCCCTGGTCCACGAACCCGTTGACGACGGCGGGGAAGAAGTGGGTCTTTCGGGCCTGCTTCACGGACGCCTTCGAGGGGCACGTCCTCGCGCGGTTTGCGACGGGCTACCTTCACGCGGCGAAGGCAGCCGTTCTCTACGACCCGAACTCACAGGCGCCGAACAGCCAGGCCGAGCTTTTCCGGAAGGACTTCGAGGAGGCGGGCGGCAAGATCGTCGCCTTCGAGACGTACAAGACCGGCGACAAGGATTTTGCCGCTCCGTTTGCGCGCATCGCGGCCGCCGCTCCCGACATCATCTTCCTGCCAAGTTATTACAACGAGGTTCCCCTGCAGATCAAGCAGGCGCGCAAGCTCGGAATCAAGGTGCCCTTCCTCGGCAGCGACAACTGGAGCAGCCCGGAGCTGATCAAGCTGGCGGGGGCGGACGTCGAAGGGGCCACATTCTGCAACCACTACGCACCGGAAGTGCGCGTGGACGCGGTCGCTCGATTCGTGACGCCTTACAGGAACAAGTACGGCCAGACGCCCGACGACGTCGCCGCGCTGACGTACGACTCCTTCAAGCTCCTCGCCAAAGCGCTCGTGGCCGCGTCGCGTCCGGACCGCGAGGCGATCCGGGAGGCCCTGTCGAAGATCCGCGAGTTCCAGGGCGTCACCGGCAAGATGACCTTCAAGGAGGGTTCGGGCGACCCGGTGAAGAGCGCCGTGATGATGCGGGTCGAGGACGGCAAGCCGGTCTTCGTGACGACCGTTGATCCCTGACCTCCGTACAATCTCCCGGATGTCGAGCACCCCCGGACTCCGCGCGCTCATCCTCGCCGGCGGCAGCGGCACCCGGTTGTGGCCGCGCTCGACGGATGAACGGCCGAAGCCATTCCTTGCCCTGACCGGCGGAGAGTCGCTCCTCCGGGAGACGTACCGGCGCGCCGTCGCCCTCGCCGGGGCCGGGAACGTCTTCGTGTCGGGCCGCGCGTCGCACGAGCCTCTTCTCGTCACCGAGCTTCCGGAGGTGCCACGCGCGCGCCTCGTTCTCGAGCCCGTGCGCCGAAACACCGCGCCGGCGATCGCCCTCGCGGCGCTGGCCGCCTCGGAAGACTCGCCCGACGCCGTCCTCGCCGTGCTGCCGTCCGATCAAGCCGTGCGCGACGAGCCGGCGTTCCTCGCCGCGCTCGACGCGGCGGCGGCGGCGGCGCGGACGCAGGATGCGTTCGTCACGCTCGGAATTCCTCCGACGCGGCCCGAGACGGGGTTCGGGTACATGGAAATCGAAGAGAAGAGAGAGAAGATTTCTTTGAAAGGGGAGAGGGGAGAAGCGCTCGCGCCGGTGCGGGTCGTGCGCTTCGTGGAGAAACCCACGCTCGCGCGCGCGGAGGAATTTCTTGCTGCCTCGCGGGGCCGCTTTCTGTGGAACGCGGGCATCTTCGTGTTCCGCATCTCTTACCTATTCGAGGAAATGGAAAAAGCCTGCCCCGAAGTCCTGGAGGTCGCTCGCCGCGCGCATGCGGCTCGCAAGGCCGGTAATCTTTCTTCCTTCAAAGAAATCTTCTCCTCCTCCCCCTCTATTTCGATCGACGTCGCCGTGATGGAAAAAGCATCGAGCGTGCTAGCCGTGCCCAGCGCGTGCGGCTGGAGCGACCTCGGTTCCTGGGAAGCCGTGTTCGAGTTCCGCGGAGGGACATCCGGTGGAAACGTCCTCGAGGGCCCGGCGGAGGCGGTCGACGGCACCGGCAACCTCGTGCTCGCTCTCGCGCGTCCCGTGCGCGTCGTCGGCCTTTCGGATGTCGTGGTCGTGGAGTCCCCGGGGGGACTTCTCGTCATGCGCCGGGGCGCCTCCGACGCCCTCCGGCGGAGCGTGGAAGAGGGGCTCAAGAGATGACTGCTACCGCCCCGGTCCTCGCGTCCCTCGCGCGCCTCGTGGCGACCGTCAGGACCGCGTACCGCGGGCCGGCGGCCGCCGTCGAGGACGCGGTCGTGTGTCTCCTCGCGCGGGGGCACCTCCTCATCGAGGACGTGCCGGGCGTGGGCAAGACGACGCTCGCCTCCGCGCTCGGGAAGGCGCTCGGCGTCGGTGTCCATCGCATCCAGTTCACGCCGGACACGCTCCCGTCGGACATTCTCGGCCTCACGGTCTTCAACGTGCGGACGCAGGAGTTCGAATTTCATCCCGGCCCCGTATTCACGCCCGTGCTCCTCGCCGACGAGATCAACCGGGCGACCCCGAAGACGCAGGCGGCGCTCCTGCAGGCCATGAACGAGCGCGCGGTCTCGTCCGACGGCGTCACACGGCCGCTGCCCGAGCCCTTCCTCGTCCTCGCGACGCAGAACCCGGTGGAGTACCTCGGCACCTACCCGCTCCCCGAGTCGCAGCTCGACCGCTTCCTCATGCGCATCGCGCTGGGCTATCCCGCGGTGGAGGAGGAGAGGCGGCTCCTCGTGTCGGGCGGCGCCGACCGCATCCTCGCGACGCTCGCGCCCGCGCTCTCACTCGAGGAGCTGGGCGCGGCCCAGGCCGCGACCGAGCGCGTGACCGTGGCCGACAAGCTCATGGACTACGTTCTCGCGATCGTGGGGCGCACGCGGAACGGCAAGGACCTCCTCCTCGGCGTCTCGCCGCGCGGCGCGCAGGGGTTCTACCGGGCGGTTCAGGCGCGCGCCCTCGTCTCGGGCCGGCCCTACGCGACTCCCGACGACGTCAAGCGCGTCGCCGTTCCGACGCTCGCGCATCGCGTCCTCGCCTCGCATCCGGGCGCCTGGGACGGCGGGGGCAGCGGCCGCCGCGAGCGTGACGCCATCCAGCGCATCCTCGACGAGACGCCCGTTCCCCTCTGAACCCGTGGCCTTCGGCGCGCGCCTCCAGAAGCTTCTCCATCCCGGAATCCTGGTCCGGGTGACGAACGTCGGACTCGGCTTCGTCCTGATGACGCTCGTCGTCGCCGTCGCCGCGACGAATACGGGAAACAACGGCCTCTACGTCCTCGTCTCGCTTTTCCTCGGCGCGCTCGTCGTCTCCGGAGTCGTCTCGCGGCGGAACGTGGAGAACGTCGCGGTCGAGCTGGACGGCCCCGCGGAGATCTTCGCCGGCGTGCCGGTGCGGTTCACGCTCCGTCTGACGAACCGGGGCCGTCTGCCGCGCCGCGCCCTTCTCGTGAAGATCTCGAGCGCGGCCGCCCCGATTCTCTTCGGCCGCCTCGATCCGGCACGGCCCGCCGAACGCGGCGTCGACCTCGTCTTCCCGAGACGCGGCCTCCGGTCCATCGAATCGCTGCTCCTTTACAGCGGCTATCCAATCGGGCTTTTCCGAAAAGGCCGGGTGCACCCCCTCGGGGACGAGCGCCTCGTCTACCCGGCTCCGGCGAACGTGCCCTACGTGCCGCCCGACCCGCGCGAAGCGGAGGGCGGCGATCCGCGCGACCGGCGCCGGGGGCGCGGCGCCGAGATCCGCAACCTGCGCGAGGCGGGCTTCGGCGACGACCCGCGCGACGTCCATTGGCCCCAGACCGCGCGCCAGGGCAAGTTCATCGTGAAGGAGCGCGCCTCCGAGGAGGGCCGCGACGCGCTCGTCGTGCTCGACACGTATCGCCCGGAGGGCGCCGGCGCGGCCTGGGACGAGGCCTTCGAGAAATCGGTTTCCGAGGCCGCGGGCCTCGCCCTGCGGCTCCTCGCGCGGGGAAGCCGCGTGGGATTGCTGCTCGGAGACCTCGTCGTGCCGCCCGGCTCCGGCCCGGCTCATCGCCGCGGACTCCTGCGCGCGCTCGCTCTCGTCGAGCCGGCGAAGGAGCCCGGACGGATGCCCGCGAGCATCCCCGGCGCGGTCGCCGTTTACCGGGCGGGCCGCGGGCCGGAGCGCGCCGCATGAGCACAGGGCCCCCGGCCGCCGCTGAAATCCCCTTCCTCAAGGAGCGCCTTCTCGCACTCGGAGGTCTCGCGTTTCTCGCGCCGGTTCCGCTCTTCTTCGCGAACGCCCTCGAGCTCGCCGTGCTGCTCGCCTACCTCGGCGTCCTCGCGCTGCTCTTGGCGCGCGTGCGCCGGGGGAGCGTGCCGCGCCTCGGGAATCGCGTCCTGAATCTCGCCGGACTTCTCTACGTTCCCATCATCTTCCTCGACGTGCGTTTCGGGAGTCAGACGCTCCTGAAGACGATGCTCCACCTTCTCCTCTTCACGACGCTCTTCAAGCTCGCGGCCATCCGCAAGGAGCGCGATCTGTCGCTGGCGCTCGTCCTTTCGGGCCTCCTGTTCGTCGCGTCGGTCTCGACGTCGTTCCATTACGCGATCCTTCTTTACGTGCTGCTCATGGCCTTCGCGGGCTGGAGCGTGCTCGTGAAGTGGGCCCTCTGGCGGGACCTCTCCGGGGCTCCCGAGGAATGGAGCCGCGACCGCACGGCGCGTTCTCTTCCGGGCAGGGGCCCGCTCGTCACCTCGGTCTTGTCCACGGTTCTCCTCGCCATCCCGCTCTTTCTGTTCCTTCCCCGTCTCAAGGCGCCTTACGTGAGGGGCGCCGAGGCGGGGCGCGAGATCACGACGGGTTTTTCGGAAAGCGTGGACCCGGATTTGTTCGGCGCGCTCAAGCAGAGCGACCGCGTCTTCCTCCGGATCACGAGCGAGGAGGCCCTCGGCGGGGGCGACGCTGCGGTCCTGAGACTCCGGACGCTGGCGCTGTCCCGGTGGGAGAACGGGGTGTGGAAGAAACCGCCGGACCGTTCAGCGGCCGGCGCCCGTTCCGGCTTCGGGGCGCTCGTTCCTCTCGCGCCGCGTGGCGCCGGAGGGGGCACCGCGATGACGATCGACCTCACCCCGATCCAGACGCGCTACCTGCCCTATCCGCTGCTCGGAAACGCGCTGCGTCTCTCCGAGGCCTCGTTTCGCAACCCCGGTCACGCCTGGGTCGAGCGCGATGCCTCCCGCAATCTGCGCCTGTCCTTCGAGCCGGACCGCACCATCCAGTACGCCGTGACCTACGGGACCCGCCCGATTGCGGACCTCGAGCCCGGCGACGTGGCCGAAGCGCGGACGCCGGCCGGGTCGGCGGCGCTGCGCTCGTTCGCGCTCTCACAGCTCGGCGGGATCGAACCCGCGGCGAATCCCGAGGCCGCCGCGCGCGAGATCGAAGCGGTGCTCCGGAGCTGGACGTACGAGCTGGACCTCCAGCCGCGCGGCCCGAACGCCGTCGAAGACTTCGTCCTGAACCGCCGAAAGGGCCACTGCCAGACGTTCGCCACGGCAATGGCGCTGCTCCTCCGGGAGGTGGGCGTTCCCACGCGATTCGTGACCGGCTTTCTGGGCGGCGAGCTCGGCGCCTTCGGGAAATACGTTCTCGTCCGCGGCCAGAATGTCCACGCCTGGGTCGAGGTGTGGTGCGGTCCGGCCCGCGGCTGGGTCACGTTCGACCCGACGCCCTCGATCGGACAGCCGGGTCTCGAGACCGTCCCGCTCGCGCAGCGTCTTCGCCAGGTGACCGACGGGCTCGAGTTCTTCTACGACCGCTTCGTCCTGTCCTTCGGGCAGGGCGACCAGGCCGAGCTTCTCCGAAAGCTGCGGGAGGCGGGCGGCGGCGCCCTTTCCGCCCTCCGTCGCGCCGGCGCCGGCCTGAGTCCTTTTCTGCGTCGCCTGCCCGCGGCGGCGCTCGTCGCGGCCCTGCTCCTCGTGCTCTTCCTGATCGTTCTTGGGCGCCGCGGGCTCGGCGTTTCGTGGAAGACGCGCGGCCTCGCGCCCGCGTCGGCGGCCTACCGCCGCCTCCAGAAGGCTCTCCACCGGCTCGGCGCGCCGCTCACGCCCGCCTCCGTTCCTGCCGAGACCCTCGCCGCGGCCGCGACTCTCGGCCCGGCCGCGGCGAGGCCCGCCGAAGCGATCGTGCGCGCCTACGTCCGCGAGTCCTTCGGAGGCCTCGAACCCGCGCCGGGAGAAGAGGGCCGCTTGCGGGCGCTGCTCGACGAGTTCCGTGGCGCGGCGGGCCGGTCCCGGTAGCGTGGCCCGGGAACGCGGTCTAGCGCGGCTCCTGCCGATCGACCCATCCGCGGCGCAGCGCGAGCGCGACGAGATCGACCTGGCTGTGAAGTTCCAGCCGGCGAAGCGCGTTCTGGATGTGATTGCGGACGGTCGCATGAGACAGGTTCAGGCGGGCCGCGATGTTGAGGGCCGCGTAACCGTCGGCCAGGAGAGCAACGATTTCGTGCTCGCGCTTGGACAGCGGGCAGGACGTCGAGAGCGCCGAAAAACCGCGCAGGATGTAAACCGTTCTCGCGCCGCGTGGCCCGTCTCCCGGGATCTTCAGAATGGCGGCCCCCACGATCAGGTCCCGCAGGCCGTGCGAAAAGAGCTCCGTCAGGGCGTGCCCGTTCACGTCGCGCTCGCGAACGGCCAGCATGCGCTCGGCGCCCGGGTTGACGTAGACGATCCGGTCTCTCCCGTCGGTGGCGAGCGCGGGCGGCTCCTGGGCGGCCGAGACACTCGGGAGCGGGGTGGCGACGCCCTGATTCATATTGGGGATATCCTTTCACGGGCGCTCGGTCTCTGCTGGGCGCAACTGGAGGATAGACAATGAAGAAGACGACAATGGCGGTCTCGGTGTTCGTCGCGGTCTGCGCCGCCACGACGATGCTGGCCACTCTCGACAACCAGAAGGCGTTCGTGGCGAAGTATCCCGACGCGAAAGCCTCCCTGGGCAAGTGCTCGACGTGCCACGTGAAGCCTCTCCCGAAGAAGGAAGACCACGAGAACAACGCCTACGGGAAGGACCTCCTGGCGAAGGCCGTCGTCGACCCGAAGGCCGAGAAGAAGACCTACGCGTTCGAGAAGATCGAGGGCCTCGACAGCGATGGCGACGGCGTGAAGAACATCGACGAGATCAAGGCCGGCACGAACCCCGGCGACCCGAAGTCCAAGTAGCCCCGCTTTCCTGAAGCAAGAGCACCATAGGCACCCTCAGGCGGGCCGTGGAGAATCCGTCTCCATGTACCAGATCGTCCGCCGCCACCAGTTTTCGGACTCGACCTTCCTGTGGGACGTCTACGCGCCCGACGTGGCCCGGGCTGCCCAGCCGGGTCACTTCGTCATGCTGCGCCTCCGCGAAGGGGGCGAGCGGATTCCCCTGACGGTGGCGGACTATGACCGCGATTGGGGCACCGTGACGATCGTCATCCAGGCGATCGGCAAGACGACGCGGGAAATGATGGCCGCCTACCAGGAAGGCGACACGTTCCTCGACTTCGTGGGGCCGCTCGGCATGCCGAGCCACGTGAAGAACGTCGGCCACGTCGTCCTCGTGGGCGGCGGCCTCGGCGTCGCTCCCGTGTTTCCTCAGCTCCGGGCCTTCAAGGAGGCCGGGAACCGCGTCACGGGAATCATCGGCTTTCGCACGAAGGAGCTCGTTTTCTGGGAGGACAGGTTCGCGAAGTACTGCGACGACCTGATCGTCTGCACCGACGACGGCACGTATGGCCGGCCGGGTTTCGTGACGGCCGCGCTCGAGGACGTCCTCTCGAAGGAGAAGGTCGACGAGGTCGTGGCGATCGGCCCGCTCCCGATGATGAAGGCCTGCACCGAGGTCACGCGCCCGCGCGGCGTGCCGACGGCCGTGAGCCTGAACGCGATCATGGTCGACGGCACCGGCATGTGCGGCTCCTGCCGCGTCAGCGTCGACGGCGAGATCAAGTTCGCGTGCGTCGAGGGCCCCGACTTCGACGCGCACAAGATCGACTTCAATGAGCTCATGCTGCGGCAGCAGCGCTTCAAGTCGCAGGAGACGCGAGCGAACGAAGACTTCGCGCACACCTGCAACATGGAGAAGCAGCTCTTCGAGGAAGAGAAGCGCAATTACAAGAAGCTGAAGGACGTCCAGCCGCACGCGGTGCACATGGCCGAGCGGAACGCGGACGAGCGCGCGCACAACTTCCTCGAGGTGAACCTCGGCTACACGATGGCCGACGCGCTGACGGAGGCCGAGCGCTGCATCCAGTGCCTCCGGCCCACGTGCGTCCAGGGATGCCCGGTCGCGATCGACATCCCGCGCTTCATCCGGCACCTCCTCGTGCGCGATCTCGGGGGCGCCGCCGCGGCCATCCGCGAGAACAACCACTTCCCGTCCGTGTGCGGCCGCGTGTGCCCCCAGGAAAGCCAGTGCGAGGCGCTGTGCATTCTCACGAAGACGAAGAAGATGGACTCGGTCGCGATCGGCCGGCTCGAACGCTTCGTGGGCGACCACGCGCCCGTGACGGCGCCCCCGCCGCGCCCCGCGAACGCCCCGATCGGCAGGGTCGCGATCGTGGGCTCGGGCCCCGCCGGCCTCGCCTGCGCGGGCGACCTCGCGCGCGATGGCGCGGACGTCACCGTCTTCGAAGCTCTTCACATCATCGGCGGCGTCCTGCGGTACGGGATCCCGTCCTTCCGGCTGCCGCGCAACATCATCGACCGCGAAGTGAAGCAGCTCGAGGACATGGGCGTGCGGTTCGAAACGAACAAGGTCATCGGCAAGACGTTCACGATCCCGCAGCTCCTCTCGGAGCAGGGCTTCGACGCCGTCTTCGTGGGAACGGGCGCGGGCGCCCCCGCGTTCCTCGGCATCCCGGGCGAATTCGCCGGGCAGGTGTACAGCGCGAACGAGTTCCTCACCCGCGTGAACCTCATGGGAGGCGACAACTTCCCCTACGAGGACACGCCCGTGACGCTCGGACAGAAGATCGTCGTCATCGGCGCGGGCAACACCGCGATGGACTGCCTGCGCGTGTCCAAACGCCTCGGCGCCGAGCTCGTCCGCTGCGTCTACCGGCGCACGAAGGCCGAAGCCCCGGCCCGCATCGAGGAGCTCCGCCACGCCGAGGAAGAGGGCATCACGTTTCACTGGCTAAGAAGCCCCTCCGAGATCGTCACGGACGACAAGGGCGGCGTGAAGGCCCTCGTGTGCCAGAAGATGGAGCTCGGGCCGCCGGACGCGTCCGGCCGCCGGCGCCCCGTCGTGATCCCGGGCGAGACCGAGACGTTCGAGTGCGACACCGTCATCTATGCGCTCGGCACGCGCGCGAACCCCGTCATCGCGCGGTCGACGCCGGGCCTCTCCGTGCGCGGCGAGGGCTACATCAACGTGGACGAGACGACCCAGGCCGCGAACATTCCCGGCGTCTTCGCCGGAGGCGACATCGTCACGGGCGGCGCCACGGTCATTCTCGCGCTCGGCGCGGGCCGGCGCGCGGCGAAGGCCATTCACTCCTACCTGACGAACCGGGTGTGGCCCCCCGTGATCCGCGAGGACTCGAAGATTCCTGCCGTGGCCGTGCCCGAAGAGTCCGTCTGCAAGAAGTGCCGCCGGCCGATCGAAGCGGGCGAGGACTACGTCTGCTGCGCGGGCGAACGGCTCACCTTCCAGTGCACGTCCTGCCACAAGGTCTCCGAGGGCTTCGCGTTCCCGTACGGGCTCTGCCCGTACTGCGGCGGCGCGTTCGAGACGCGCGCGGAGATCGCGGCGCCGGAGGGCGCCCTCGCCGAGGCCGTCCGGAAAGCCTACGAGATCGAGATCGGCGGCGTCCTTTTCTACGCGAACGGCGCGAAGGACATGGAGAAGTCCGGCGCCGACCCGGAGGTCGTCGCGCTCTTCGCCCGGCTGTCAGCGATGGAGCGCGAGCACATGGAGATCCTGGCGCGCCGCTACCACCTCGAGGCGCCGGATCTGACGGGTCAAGGCCCGTCCCCGGCGCAGCTCGCCGTCTTCTCGGGGGTCGAGCCCTCAGCGAACGCCGACGGCGTCGCGCTGCTGCGTCTCGCCGTCCATCTCGAGAAGCGCGCGGGGCGGTTCTTCCTGGAAACGGGCCGCAAGTTCTCCGAGGCGTCGCCCGAGTGGCGCCTCTACCGCGAGCTGGAGGCGGAGGAGCGCGAGCACGCCGAGCTCCTCGAGGGCGCCGCGATGCGGCTCAAGGCGGGCCGCCCGCTCGTGATCTAGGAGGGGCTCAGTACGCGTTCTTGTGGGTGAAGCCCCACTTGACCGTGAGCCAGAGGATCTTCACGTCGAGGCCGACCGACCAGTTTTCGATGTAGTACAGGTCGTACTCGATGCGCTTGGAGAGGCTCGTGTTGCCGCGCCAGCCGTGCACCTGCGCCCACCCCGTGATGCCGGCGCGCACGCGGTGGCGGAGCATGTACTGCGGGAACTTCTCCCGGAACGTTCCCACGAACTCCGGGCGCTCCGGCCGTGGCCCGACGAGCGACATCTCGCCGGTGAAGACGTTGACGAGCTGCGGCAGCTCGTCGAGCGAGGTCTTGCGCAGGAACGCGCCCACGCGCGTGCGGCGCGGGTCGTTCTCTTCCGTCCAGCGCGCGCCGTCGTCCTCGGCATTCACGCGCATCGAGCGGAACTTCAGCATCCGGAAGAGCCGCCCGTCGAGGCCCATGCGCTCCTGCGCGTAGAAGATCGGGCCGCGGTCCTCGAGCCAGATCGCGAGCGCGATGACCGGGAAAAGGACGGCGATGGCGACGAGGCCGAAAGCGGAAAGCGCGACGTCCATCGTGCGCTTCACGAGGGAATTCCAGCCCTCGAGCGGCATCTGGGTCAGGTTGATGACGGGCAGGCCATCGAAGTCCTCGACGCCGGCCTTGAACGTCACGTACTGGAAGAGGTCGGGCACGACCCTGAGGTCGACCATCTCGTTGCCGACCTCCTTGAGGATCGTGAGCATCGTGCGGTGGGCCTCGACGGGCAGGGCGAGGAACACGGTGTCGACAACGTGCGCGCGGATGAGCGTCGTGACCTCCGAGGTCGTGCCGAGGACGGCGAGACCGCGGTAGCCCCCGGCGCGCTTGGCGGGGTCGTCGTCCGCGAAGCCTACGGGTTTCATCCCCGTGGCGGGGTGGTCGAGCAGTTTGTCGGCCAGGGCGCGCCCCGTGTGCCCGGCGCCCACGATGAGCGTGCGGCGCACGCCGGCGCCCGTGGACCACATCGTCTCGAGGTACTTGCGGATCCCGAAGCGCGCGAGCGTGACGAAAAAAATGTCGAGGAGAAGGAAGAGGACGAGCATCTGGCGGCTCGTGAAGTTGAAGCCTCGCCAGAAGGAGAGGAGGCCGACGAGCAGGATCGTCCCGAGGGACGCCGCGACGATGACGGCGAGCACTTCGTCGATCGTCGAGCGGTCGCGCCGGATCTGATACAGCCGGTGGAAGTAGAAGACGACCGGCCAGATCACGACGAGGATCGGAATGAACGCGATGTAGTTTTCGAAAGGCTGTGCGCCCTTCGGCGTGGGCCACACGGACTCGAAGCGGATGAGCCAAGCCGCGCCCAGCGCGAGCACGGTCGCGAGGACGTCGGCGGCCACGAACAGGGCCTGGAGGCGGCGGGTCTGGCGGCGAATCAAACGGAGTCCTGAGCGATGATTCTAGCGTCTCCCGGCCGTTTTTCGGGGCGGCTACGCGCCGTTTCGAGAGCGGCCATGAAGCGAACCCTGAAGACGTCGCGCGAAAAGCGCGCGGCGTTCCGGAAGAGAGCGGCGGGATCGAGCGCGAGACCGCGGAGGCGGTCCAGTGCCGACAAAAGGCCCGCCGCACCCGGCGGGTCGTACAGGACGCCCGTCTCGCCGTCCCGGACCGTCTCCCTCGCGCCGCCACGGCCCAGCGCCACGACGGGCGCGCCGCACGCTTGCGCCTCGAGCGGCACGATGCCGAAGTCTTCCTCTCCCGGCATCAGGACGGCCTCGGCGGTCCGGTAGCACGCGCGCAGCATGTCGTCGTTGGGAGTGTCGAGGAATCTCACCGTCTCACCGGCCCGGGCGGCGAGGCGCGCCCGCTCCGGCCCGAACCCCGCGATCGTGAGCGGCAGCCGGCGGGAGTTCGCGGCGTCGATGACGTCCTCGAGCCGCTTGTACGGGGCCAGCGCCGAGACGACGAGAAGCCCGTTCCGAGGCGTACCGGGCGGAAGCGGCGTATAGAAACCGGTGTCGACGGGCGGGAAGACCACGTCCGCCTCACGTCCCCAGAGGCGAGCGATGCGGGCCCTCACGTTCTCCGAGTTCGCGAGAAAGGCATCGACGCGGGGCACGGCTGCGCGGTCCCAGGCGCGAAGGGGGCCGCGCGCGAGGCGCGCCGCGGCGGTCACGAGGGCCGGCCGGCCGCGGAAGTAGTCGTCGAACTGGTCGTGCAGGTACCGCACGGGCGTGTGGCAGTAGCAGAGATGAAAGGCGCCCGGAGCCTTCTTCGCGTTCTTCGCGACGCAGTGCGAGGTCGAGATCACCAGGTCGAAGCCCGACAGGTCCCATGTCTCGGCGGCGACGAAGAAGAGGGGGAGCAGCCTGCGGTAGTCGGCGCGGGGCGAAACGAGCTTCTGGAGGAACGTCGTCCGGATCTCCGCGGCTTCGATCTCGGGAGCCTGCGAGCCGGCGAAATGAAAGAGAGTGAAGATCGGCGCCCCGGGAAACATGCGCACCAGCTCCAGCAGCACCTTCTCGCCGCCGCGGGTCCCGGTGAGCCAGTCGTGGACGAGGGCAACCCTCACAACCAAACGCTTTCGTAGACGGCCGCAGTGCGCTCCGCCACGGCCCGCCACGTGAATGCCGCGGCGCGCTCGCGTCCCCTTTTTCTAAGAAATCCCCTCTTCTCTTCGTCTCCGAGCAACATATTCAAAGCGTCCGCGATCGACGCGGCGCTGTGTGGATCGAAGAACACCGCCGCTTCGCCTGCTGCTGCGCGGAGCGCGGGGATGTCCGAGCACGCGACGGGCGTGCCCGCCGCCTGCGCTTCGATGACCGGGAGGCCGAAGCCTTCGGCGAAGGAGGGCTGAACGAGGATCCTGGCCCCCGCGACGAGGGCGGGCAGATCGGCGTCGGGCACCCAGCCCAGCGCCGTCGCGCCTTCCGGCAACGTGCGCCCAACCGAGACACCCGCGAGCACCAGCGACAGTGAGGGATTTGCCGCGCGCACGCGCGGCCACGCGGCGAGCAGTCCGTCGAGGTTCTTGTGCGGCTTGTCATTCCCGAGAAAGAGAAGATAGGGAGCGCCCTTTTCTTCCTTCTTCTCTTCACCTTCTAAGAAATCCCCTCTTACTCCATACCCGATCACGACAACCTTGCCGCCCCGCGCGTGTCCGAAAGCAAAGATTTCCTTCTTCGTCTCCTCCGACCCCGCGATCACGCGCGCCGACAGCCGGAGCGCGCGGCCGACCATCCAGCGCGCATACGCGCGCTTCGCTCTCGCCGCGTGCTCGGGCCTCGTGAGATGCATGAGGTCGTGGATCGTGACGACCGTCGCTCGCGGCGGAAAGAACGGGACGACGTAGTGCGGCGCGTGGAAGACGTCGGGCCGAAGAGCCCCGATCGCCCGGCGCACGGCCACGAGCTCGCCGAGCGAATAGTGCCGGGCGGCGCAGACCCTCGCGGTGACGCCGGAAGGGAGGAACCCCTCCTCGCCCGGCAGGACGAGCGCGTGGAGCTCGTACCGGTCGAGGCCCGCGAGGCCGCCGAGGAGTCCGCGGATGTACGTCCCGATCCCGAAGTCGCGCGCCTTGCGGGCGTCGACGAGGATCCGGGGCCTGCGTTCGGTCACGCGAGGGCCTCCTCGAACAGGGCCCGCATCTTCGCGGCTGCCGCCGCCCACGTGAAGCGCGCGGCGCGCCGCGGGCCCTCGACGGCCGCGCACCGGCGAAAAGCCTCGTCGTCGTTCGCGCGCTCGAGGGCCTCAGCGATGTCCGGAACGCTCGTGGGGTCGGGCAGGAGTCCGGCGTCGCCCATGACCTCCGGCAGCGACGACGCCGACGAGCCCACGACGGGCGTGCCCTGCGCCATCGCCTCGAGGGGCGGCAGGCCGAAGCCCTCGTAAAGGCTTGGGTACGCGAAAACCCGCGCGTCCCGTAGCCAGCGCGCCCTCTCGCCCGCGCCGAGATATCCCGAGAGCGTGACGCGATGCCCGTGCCTCGAACGCGCGACCTCCTCCGCGAAGCCTCCCATTCCCCAGCCGTCCCCGCCCGCGAGAACGAGGTCGGGAAATTCCGGGCGGCGGTCCCAGATCGTCTCCATCGCCGCGACGAGCCGGACGACGTTCTTGCGCGGCTCGAGCGTTCCCACGTAGAGGACATACGGCCGCCCCGCGTTTGCCGCCTCGCCCCCGGGGCCGGGCGCCTCGGGCTCGACGCCGTTGTGCACGACGCGCGTCTTCCCGGCCGCGGCCGGGAATGCGGCCACGAGGTCTCGCCGCGTGGCTTCCGAAACCGCCGCGATCCGCCGCGCGCGCCTGACAGTCGCGCCGATGAAGGGCCGGAAGCCGAGGCGGTTCTTCAGCGAGTGCCATTCGGGAAACAGGATCGGCGTGAGGTCGTGCACCGTCGCGACGCCGGGCAGCCCGCTGGCGAGGGGCAGGATGCCGAGGCTCCCGAGAAACGCGTCGGCTCCGGCGCGGCGCGCCGCCGGGCCGGCGGCGGTCTGCAGCCAGATCGTGCCGGGAAGCGCGAAGGAGGGAAATACCGACACGCGGCCCTCCAGGGACGCGGGCACGTGGACGGGGCGCGGCGACAGGAGGACGAAGCTGTCCGATGGCCAGGCACGCAGCCAGGCGGAGAGCAGCCCGTCGAGGTATCGGCCGACGCCGGTCGGACGCTCCTCGAGCGGGCGCGCGTCGACGGCGATGCGCATGCTTCCATGTTATATTCCGCGGCTCCTCTTCGTTATGGAGGAGCCATTTCTCATGGATCTGAACCTCGAAGCGGCTTTTGACGAGCCGATTGATCTTTCTCATCAGTTCGACTTTCCGGCCGCCGTACTCGCGCGTCCCGAACTCGTGTCGCTCTCTCACGTGTCCTTCACCGGCCGTCTCGAGCGCCAGGAGCTGGGATTCGTCCTGAATGGCCGCGTCGTTTTCGACGGCGTCACGGCCTGCGCGCGCTGTCTTGCTCCCGTCCCCTTCCGCCGCTCGAGCGAGGCCTACTGGCGCTTCGCTCCCGCGCACGCGAAGCCGCGGGAGGACGAAAAGGGCGAAAAAGTCAGGGGCGACCCGGAAGACGGCCTCGAGCTTTCCGCGGCGGACCTCGACGTTCTGTACTACGACGACCTCGTCGTCGCCCTCGACCCTCTCGTCGAGGAGCAGGTGCAGCTCGAGCTTCCGCTCAAGGCCCTTTGCCGCGACGAATGCCGCGGCCTCTGTCCGATGTGCGGCGCCGACCGGAATCTCGCACCTTGCGCCTGCATCCCTCCGGCGGACGAGCGCTGGAAAACGCTTCGAACCCTTCTCGACCCCGGGAACTGACACCACGACCTTTCTCGTCCTCGCTCTCGCAGCGTGTGACCGTCACAGGAGATCGCCATGCCGAATCCAAAACATCGCCACAGCAAGACGCGCCGCGACTTGCGCCGTGCCCACGACTTCCTGAAGCCCAAGCAGACGTCGAAGTGCACGAACTGCGGCACCGAGAAGCTTCCGCATCGGGTGTGTCCGTCGTGCGGGCATTACAAGGGCCGCGAAGTCATGAGCGGAGCCGAGAAGGCCTGACTTGACGATCGCCGTCGACGCCATGGGGGGTGACCACGCCCCCCGCGTCAACGTGGAAGGCGCGGTCGCGGCGGCCGTCGACTTCGGCCTCGACACGCTGCTCGTCGGCAAGCGGCGCGAGATCGAATCCGAGCTCCACAAGACCGCCTACTCGGGGAGCCGCGTCGGCGTCGTCGAGGCGGACGAAGTCGTCCTCTTCGACGAGCCCGCCATCACCCCGATCCGCAAGAAGCGCCGCGCGTCCATCCGGATCGCCGCCGAATGCGTCCGCGACGGGCGCGCGAAGGGGATGTTCACGGCGGGGCACACCGGCGCCGCGATGGTCGTCGCGAAGATGATCATGGGCGTCGTCGAGGGCATCGACCGGCCGGCCCTGGCCACCGTCCTGCCGGGCCTCGACCGCAAGCGGGTCCTCCTCGACATCGGGGCGAACGTGAATTGCCGCCCCGAGCACTACCGCGAGTTCGCGCTCATGGGACACTTCTTCGCGCAGGAGGTCCTCGGCATCGACAAGCCGAAGATCGGCCTCATGTCCGTCGGCGAGGAGGAGGGCAAGGGAACGGACATCGTGAAGGAGTCGTTCCGCCTCCTGAAGGAGTCCGGTCTCCGTTTCGTC
The DNA here is from genome assembly GCA_030278895.1 of Acidobacteriota bacterium. Taxonomy (GTDB): domain Bacteria; phylum Acidobacteriota; class Thermoanaerobaculia; order UBA5066; family UBA5066; genus Fen-183. The sequence goes on along the minus strand of JARXKK010000019.1, from coordinate 9,673 downwards.
GGGAACGTCGAGGGCCGCGACGTCTACGACGGCGACGTCGACGTGATCGTCACGGACGGCTTCACGGGGAACGTCATCCTCAAGGTCTCCGAAAGCCTCGCGCACCTCGTGGAAGAGGCGCTCAAGCAGGAGATCACCCGCAGCCTGCAGGCGTCGATGGGGTTCCTCCTCTCGAAGGACGCCTTTCGTTCCTTCAAGAAGCGGCTCGACTACAGCGAATACGGCGGCGCGCCGCTCCTCGGCGTGAACGGAGCCTGCTTCATCGGGCACGGGCGCTCGAACGCGAAGGCCGTGCGCAACGCCATTCGCGCCGCGGACGAGTTCGTGCGGCGTGGAATTCCCGAGAAAATCCGCGAGCGCGCGCTCCTGTTCGCGCCGCCGCCGCTCTCCCGGTAACATCCCCGCTTCCACGCACGGACGGAGGAACGATGTTTCACGCCACGATCGCCGGCACCGGCCGGGCCGTTCCCGAGAAGGTCCTGACGAACGCGGACCTGACGAAGATGGTCGAGACGTCCGACGAGTGGATCACCTCGCGGACGGGCATTCGCGAACGGCGCATGGCGGGGCCGGACGACATCCTGTCGGACTTCTGCGTGCGAGCGGCCATCCCGGCGCTCGCCGAGGCCGGGATCGAGCCGGGCGACCTCGACACGATCATCCTCGCGACGTGCACCCCCGATCACCCGATCCCGGGCGCCGCGCCCGTCGTCCAGCAGAAGCTCGGCGCCAGGCGGGCGGCGGCCTTCGACCTGAACGCCGCCTGCTCGGGGTGGCTCTACGGGCTGCACGTGGCGGACGGGCTCATCCAGTCGGGAAAAGCGAAGAACATTCTCCTCCTCGGCGCCGAGTTCCTGACGCGCTTCACCGACTACACGGATCGCGGCACGTGCGTCCTCTTCGGAGACGGCGCGGGCGCCACCGCTCTGAAGGCCACGAAGTCGGACCACGGCGTCCTCTCCACCTCGATCCACTCTGACGGGGAGGGGTCGACGTTCATTTCGATGCCCGGCGGAGGATCCAGTTTCCCGCCGAACCGCCCCGAGTCGCGCGACAAAGGGCTGTACATCCAGATGAAGGGCGGCGAGACGTTCAAGGTGGCGATCCGTTCGATGGTCGACGTCTGCAAGGAAGTCCTCGCGGAGAGCGGCTTCACGACGGCGGACGTGGACTGGTTCCTGCCGCACCAGGCAAACGAGCGGATTCTCACGGCGACGGCCGAGCGGCTGGAGATTCCTCCCGAGCGCTGCGTGAACAACATCGCACGCTACGGGAACACGAGCGCCGCCTCGATTCCGATCGCACTCGACGAGTACGCCCGTGAGGGCCGCCTGAAGCGCGGCGACCTCATCCTCATCACGGCCTTCGGCGGAGGCCTCACGTGGGGCGCCGCGCTGGTCCGCTGGTGACGTCTTGAGCCTTGCGTTCCTTTTCCCCGGGCAGGGCTCGCAGTTCGTGGGGATGGGGAAGGACATCGCCGGCGCCGTCCCCGAGGCGAAGCACGTCTACGAGCGCGCGGACGCCGCCCTCGCGCCTCTCGGCCTGTCGATCTCGAAGGTCTCGTTCGACGGCAGCGACGAGGACCTCAAACAGACGGCCGTCACGCAGCCGGCCATCCTCACGCACGCGGTCGCCGTCTTCGAGGTCCTGAAGGCCCGGGGCGTCACGCCCTCGGTCGCGGCCGGCCACTCGCTGGGCGAATACGCCGCTCTCGTCGCCGCGGGCGCGCTCACGCTCGAGGACGCCGTCGTCCTCGTCAGGCGCCGGGGCCTCTTCATGCAGGAGGCCGTCCCCGCGGGGCAGGGCGCAATGGCGGCCGTGATCGGACTCGCGCCCGAGGCGGTTGCCGCCGCGTGCGCAGAGGCCGCCGCCGCGACGGGCGAGGTCTGCTCGGCTGCGAACTTCAACTCGCCCGAGCAGACCGTCATCGCGGGCAGCGCCGCGGGCGTCGCGAAGGCGGGGGAGATCCTGAAGGCGCGGGGCGCCAAGCGCGTCCTCCCGCTCCCGGTGTCGGCTCCGTTCCACTGCGCGCTCATGAAGCCCGCGGAGGAAAAGCTCGCCCCGTTCCTCGCGGCGGCGCACTTCCGGCCGCTCGCGATCCCCGTCGTGACGAACGTGGACGCCATGGAGACGACAGACCCCGAGGTCGCGCGCGAATCTCTCCGGCGGCAGGTCTGCTCTCCCGTGCGCTGGGTCGAGTCCGTGCAGCGACTCGCCGCGCTCGCGCCGTCGGCTCTCGAATGTGGACCGGGAACCGTCCTCGCGGGGCTCGCGAGGCGCATCGCGAAGGACTGGCCTGTGAAGACCACGTCCACCGCCGCGGCTCTCGCGGCATTCGCGAGCTGAAAGGAATTCGAAGATGGCCGTTTCGTTCTCGCTCGAGGGAAAGATCGCGCTCGTCACCGGCGGTTCGCAGGGCATCGGGGAGTCGATCGCGAAGGCGCTCGGGGCCGCCGGCGCTTACGTCGTCGTCGCCGCCCGCGGCGAGGAGAAAGCCGCGACCGTCGCGCGGACGATCGCGGCGGCGGGCGGGAAGGCCGAGGCCCTCCGCCTCGACGTCGGCGATCCCGCTTCGGTCTCGGCGGCGTTCAAGGCCGTCGTAGAAAAGCACGGGAAGCTCGACATCCTCGTGAACAACGCGGGCATCACGGACGACGGCCTCATCCTGCGCATGTCGAAGGAATCCTGGGACAAGGTCATCGCGACGGACCTGACGGGCGTCTTCCTGTGCGCCCAGGAGGCCGCGAAGGTCATGCTGAAGAAGCGGGTTCCGGGCCGCATCGTCAACATCACGTCCGTCGTCGGGCTCATGGGAAATGCGGGCCAGACGAATTACGCGGCCGCCAAGGCGGGCGTCGTGGGATTCACGAAGGCCCTCGCGCGGGAGATCGGCTCGCGGGGAATCACGGTGAACGCCGTCGCGCCGGGGTACGTCGAGACGCCCATGACGGACGGCCTCCTCGAAGAGCAGAAGAAGGCGCTCGTGGGCCAGATCGTCCTCGGAAGGCTCGGAACCGCGGACGACGTGGCGGGGGCGGTGGTCTACCTGGCGTCCGACGCGGCCGCCTACGTGACGGGCACCTGTCTCAACGTGAGCGGCGGGCTCTACATCGGATAGACTCCGCACACTTGAATTAGAGTCCCGGCAGATCCCAGAATGCCGGTCTCCACAGACGACAAAAGACGAAAGAACTTTCGGAGGATCCTGAGATGGCAGATTCGGTGGCAGAAAAGGTCAAGGGCATCATCGTGGAGCAGCTCGGCGTCCAGGCGGATGAGGTGAAGCCCGAGGCCTCTTTCGTGGACGACCTCGGCGCGGACTCCCTCGACACGGTCGAGCTCGTCATGGCCTTCGAGGAGGCCTTCGGCATCGAGATCCCGGACGAGGACGCCGAGAAGATCCAGCGGGTCAAGGACGCGGTTTCCTACATCGAATCGCACGCCAAGCCCGCCTGACCTGGGTTCTCTCGAACGCGTGTCCGCGAATCCCGCATCCCTTCTCGACGGCCGCGGCCGGCGCCGCGTCGCCGTCACGGGCGTCGGCCTCGTTTCTCCCGTCGGCCTGACGGCGAAGGAGAACTGGGCCAACCTCACGGCCGGCGTGTCCGGCATCGGGATGATCACGCGCTTCGACACAACGGATTACGTCTGCCGCATCGCCGGCGAGGTGAAGGGTTTCGACCCGGGCGCGTTCCTCGAGAAGAAAGAAATCAAGAAGTTCGACACGTTCATCCATTACGCGGTGGCGGCGGCGAAGGAGGCCATGACCGATTCGGGCCTCGCCGTCACGCCCGAGAACGCCGAACGCGTGGGCGTGTGCATCGGATCGGGAATCGGCGGACTGCCTCTCATCGAGGAGACGCATCGCATTGTTCTCGAGAAGGGGCCGCGGCGCATCAGCCCGTTCTTCATTCCGGGTCTCATCGTCAACATGTGCTCGGGCCTCGTCTCGATCCAGACCGGCGCGAAGGGCCCGAATTCGGCCACGGCCACGGCCTGCGCGACTTCGGCGCACGCCATCGGGGACGCGGCGAACGTCATCCGCCGCGGGGACGCCGACGCGATGATCGCGGGCGGATCGGAAGCGGTCATCACCTCGCTCGCCGTTGGAGGCTTTTCGGCGATGCGCGCCCTCTCGACGCGCAACGACGATCCGAAAGCGGCGTCGCGGCCGTGGGACAAGGACCGTGACGGCTTCGTCCTCGGCGAGGGCGCGGGCATCCTCGTGCTCGAGGACATGGGCTTCGCGAAGGCGCGCGGCGCGGCGATCTACGCCGAGCTCGCGGGCTACGGCATGTCGGGCGACGCGTTCCACATCTCGGCGCCCTCGGAGGACGGAGACGGCCCGTTCCGCGTCATGCGCAACACGCTTCTCGACGCGGGCGTGAACCCGGAGGACGTCGCTTACGTCAACGCGCACGGCACGTCCACGCCGCACGGGGACCGCATCGAGACGATCGCCATCAAGAGGGTGTTTGGCGACCACGTCAAGTCGCTCTCCGTCTCCTCGACGAAATCCATGACCGGACATCTTCTGGGCGCCGCGGGCGGCTTCGAGGCCGGCGTCCTCGCGCTCGCGATGCGCCACGGCGTGATTCCGCCCACGATCAACTACCAGACGCCGGATCCCGACTGCGACCTCGATTACACGCCGAACACGGCGCGGGAGAAGAAGCTCCCGATCGCCCTCTCGAACTCCTTTGGGTTCGGCGGGACGAACGCCAGCCTCCTCCTGCGTCTCGTCTGAGGACATCGAGATTCGACGCGTCTTCGTGGTCGTGGCCGCCGTCGCGACGCTCGCGATCCTCGCGGCGGGAGTTTTCGTCCTCCGCGCGAGGCGGCCCTTCCTCTCCCGATTCACGGCCGACGTCCAGCGCCTCGTGTTGCCGGGACGGATCGGCGAAACGCTGGACGTTCTCGCGAAAAGCCCGCACCGAGCGGGCACGCCGGCGAACGCCGCGGCCGCGGATGAGGTCGCGCGGCGCCTGACGGCGGCCGGGCTCAAGCCCTGGAGCGACGTCCACGATGTCGAGCTCTGGGAGCCCGTCACGCTCTCTCTCGCGCTCACGAAGCCGGCGGCCCGAAATCTCGATCTTCACGAGCGCGCGCTCGCCGAGGACCCGGCGACGGCGGTGGCGGAGAAGGAACTGCCCTTTCTCGCGTACGCGCCGGACGGGGACGTCGAGGCGCCGCTCGTCTACGCGGGCTTCGGCGGCCCCGCGGACTTCGCCGCGCTGCGAAAGGCGGGAGTCGACGTGCGCGGCAAGATCGCGATCGTCAAGGCGCAGGGTGTCTGCCGCGGGATGAAAGCGCTGGCGGCCGAACGCGCGGGCGTCGCCGGCCTCCTGATCTACATCGAGCCTCGGGATCAGGGCATCATGAAGGCTCCCTATCCGGAGGGGCCGGCGACGAACCGCTGGGCGGCGTCCCGCGGGACGCTCCTCAAGTATTTCCTTCGTCCGGGCGACCCGCGGCGCGCGAAGGCGGCGGGCGTAGACACGCTGCCGAAGATCCCGGCGCTCGCGATCTCGCAGGAGGTCGCCGAGGCTCTCCTCAAGGAGATCGGCGGCCCCGCGCCTCCGGCCGACTGGAAAGGCCTGCTCGCCGCGCCATATTCGCTCGGCCCGGGGCCCGCGCGCGCGCGGATGATCGTGCACGGGAAGACGGTGCGCGCGTCGCTGCGCAACGTCCTCGCGACGATCCCGGGAGCCGATCCGAAGGCCGCGCCGGTCGTCCTCGCGAGTCACATCGACGCCTGGGTCTACGGAGCGGTGGACCCGTCTTCCGGAACGGCGGCCGTGCTCGAGGTCGCGACTGTCCTCGCGGCCCTCGCGGACCGCGGCTGGACGCCCTCGCGGCCGGTCGTGTTCGCGTTCTTCGACGGCGAAGAGTTCGGCATGCTGGGCTCGACGCGCTGGCTCGAGACGCGCCTGACGGGCGCCGACCTTCCCGCCCTCGCGTTCCTCAACGTGGACTCGGCGGTCAGGGCGAACGACCTCTACGTGTCGACGACGCCGGGGCTCCGCGGTCCGCTCGCCGAGGTGCTCGCGCTCGTCAACGACCCGGACTCCGGGAAGACGCTTCAGGAGAGCTCGGGCGAGCCCGCCCTCCCCGGTTTTTCGAGCGACGCCGCGCCCTTTCTCGGATTCAGCGCGACGCCGGTCGCGGAGCTCGGCTTCGGCCGCTGGTACGGCAGCTATCACACGCTCTACGACACGACGACGTGGCTGAAGCGCTTCGGCGACCCTGGTTTCCGCCGCACGGCGGCCCTCGCGCGCGTCCTGGCCCTTTACGTGGGCGTGCTCGCGACTCCGCGATTCTTCCCCCTGCGCTTCTCGGAGATTTCCGACTTCTCGAAGCGAGAGATCCGCGAGATCCAGGCACGCCATCCTGCGTCGATCAGCTGGGTTCCTCTGGCGGTGCGTTCGCTCACGAGCCAGACCGAGAGCTTCGAGACGGTGGCGCGTGCCTGGGACGCCAGGACGCGCGCGTCGCGAGGTCCGGGAGACGACGCGGGGCGATTCGACCGCCTCGTCTCGCTCGCCCTCGGCGCATTCGGGGTGCCGGGAGAGTCGTTCGGCCGCGGCTGCCGGCTCTGGGGACCGTCTCCCGAAACGGGATGCGGGGCAGTGGGACTTCCCGGGCTGGAGGCGGCCGTGACCCGAGGCGAACGGACGCCCGCCGCGCGCGAGAGCGATTTGCTTGCGGTCGCGTTCTCTCTCGCGCGCGAGCAGCTCGTGCTCGCGAACTTTCTCGCCGACGGAGGACGGCCCCGCTCGCGTCCCGGGCCTGCGGGCACGCGCCGGCCGTGAGGCGCCGGACAGGCGCCGCGGCGATTCTCGTATTCGGCACGCTCGCGGCCTGCGGGCGTCCCGATCCGCTCGAGCGCCGCGCCGCCCGCCTCGAGTCCCTCGTGGACGCCCGCCGGATCGAGAGGACCGTCGGGACGCTCGCACGCGTTCCGCACCGGGCGGGAAGTCCGGCGCAGCGCGCCGTGGTCCATGCGGCCGTCGAGGCGCTCCGCGCGTACGGTCTCGAGACCACCGTCGCCGCGCACACCGCCGACCTGCCGGAGCCCGTCGAGGCCTCCCTCGTCGTCGAAGGGTCGGCCGGGCGCGCCTTCGACCTCACGGAGCACGCGCTCCCCGGCGACCCGTACTCCGAGGCGGCTCCACGCGAGATCCCGTACTTCGCCTGGGCGCCGGACGGCGACGTTTCCGCGCGTGTCGTCTACGCGAATCACGGTGCGCGCGAGGACTACGAGCGGCTGCGCCAGGCCGGCGTCTCCGTGAAGGGGTCGATCGTCCTCGCGCGTTCGCAGGGAGTCTGCCGGGCCATGAAGTCTCTTCTCGCCGAGGACGAGGGGGCCAGGGCGCTGCTCCTCTATCCCGAGCGGCGCGATCTCGGAATCGTCAAGCCGGATTTTCCCGCGGGACCGTACCTCAATCCGTGGACCGTGCAGCGCGGCTCGATGCTGCGCTACTTCCTGCGCCCCGGCGATCCGGACTGCGCGGCAGGCCGCGAAATTCCGCGCCTCCGCCCCGTGCTGCCCGCGCTGCCCGTGTCGGAGACCGTCGCGAAGGATCTGCTCGGCCGCGTGGAGGGGGCCGCCGCGCCCGAAGACTGGACCGGATGGCTGAAGGTCCCATACCGCCTGGGCGCGACGCGTGAAACGGTGCGGCTCCGCACGCGTTCGCGCACCGAGGCGCGCATCCTCTTCAACGTCACGGCGACTCTCGCGGGACGGCGGCCAGGCGCCGCGGCCGTCGTCGTAGGCGGGCACACGGACGCGTGGGTGAATGGAGCCGTCGATCCTGTGTCGGGCGCCGCCGTCGTTCTCGAGACCGCGGCCGCGCTTTCGGCGCTCGCGAAGGAGGGCTGGAAGCCGGAGCGCGACGTCGTCTTTGCGCTCTTCGACGGCGAGGAGTACGGCATGCTCGGCTCGACCCGCTGGGTCGAGCAGCGTCTTGTCGCGCATGCGGCGCCCCTCTCCGCGTTTCTCTACGTCGACTCGTCCGTCCGCGCGCTCGATTTCATGGCGGACGCCTCTCCGGGGCTCACCGAGTCGCTCGACGGGACCCTGCGGCGCGTCGTCGATCCGGTTTCGGGGCACCTCCTTCTGGCCGTGCGCCCCGTCGTGCAGTTTCCCGGCTTTAGCGGGGACACCTCGCCCTTCCTCGGCCTCGGCGGCGTGCCGTCCGCGCAACTCGGGTTCGGCCGGCGCACGTACGCGCAATACCACTCCGCGTACGACGATCCCTATCTGCTCGGGAAGGTGCTCGACCCCGGTTATGTCATGAGCGCCACGCTCGCGCGCATCCTCACGCTCTGGACGTCGGTGCTCGCCGAGTCGCCCGAGCCGCCGTGGCGGCTCTCGGAGGTCGCGACGTTCCTGACGGACGAACTCTCGAAGCTCGGGCTCGCGCGCCTTCCGCGCCGGAGCGAGGTCTTCGCGGCGGTCGTGAGGCTGCGCCTCGCGGCGCGCCAGTGGGAGTCGCTCGACGCGGCGCGTCGCCGGGCGAGCGCGCAGAGGACCGAACCCTTTCTCCTCGAAGCAATGGCGGCTTTCCTCGATCCGGCCGAAACCGAGTTCGCACGCCGCAACCTCCTCCTCGGGCCGTCCGCCGAGACCGGTTGCGGAACGGAGACGCTGCCGGGCCTCAGGCGCGCGCTCCGCGGCGACGGCAGGGTGGAAGCCGAGACCGGGCGGCTGCTGCGCGCGCTGAAGACCGCCGAGGAGAAGCTGCGCGAGGCCGTGCGGATCGCCGCGGGGAATTGACGTGGCGATCTGACGCTCCGAGCCCGAAGAGGCCTCAGTGGAAATCGTGGCTCGGAAAGTCCGGTAGCGCCGGGAGCGGCCAGAACCGCTCGGCCCGCACGGAGACGTTTCCGCCTTCCTTCTGCAGCTTTCCCTCCACGATGAGGCCTCCCGACCCCACGATGACGGCCCGATGCTCCTTGAAGAGGTCGGGGCGCACGATGGCCTGCACGATGCCGCTCTCGTCCTCGAGCGACAGGAAGACGAAGCCCTTCGCGGTGCCCGGGCGCTGCCGCACGATGACGGCGCCGGCGGCCTTCACGCGTTCGCCCTCGGGAACGCTGCGCAGCTCCATCGCCGACAGGACCGACCGCGCGGCGAGGGCCGGCCGCAGGTGTTCGAGGAGGTGCGGCCCGGCCGTGAGGTCCGTCGCCTGGTAGTCGGCGGCCGTCTCCTGAATGGCCGACATTTCGGGGAGGGGAGAATTCTGCGAAGAGGAAGAAAGAGGAAGAGTTTCATAGAGAGTGCCCATGGGGCGGGAAACTTCCGCCACCTGCCAGAGCGCCGTGCGGCGGGAGATGCCGAGAGACGTCAGCGCGCCCGCGTAGGCGAGACGAGTGATTTCGTCGGACCGCAGCGCACACCGGCGCTGCAGGTCGGCCGTATCTTCGAAGAATCCCTTCTTCCGTTCCTCTTCGATCGACCTCCCCGTCGTTTCCTTCAGCCCCTTGATGAAGCGCATGCCAAGCCTCACCGCGAGTCGCCGGTATTTCCCCTCTTCACCTTCTAAGAAATCCTTCTTTCTTTCTTCTCTTTCCAAACCGCATTCCCACCCCGAAAAATTAGCGTCGATCGGCAGCACCGGCGTGCCGTGGCGCTGGATGTCTTTCACGACCGTGGCGGGGTGGTAGAAGC
>JARXKK010000018.1 GCA_030278895.1 Acidobacteriota bacterium | reverse complement strand
GCACCTCCTCCACGAACCGCTTGAGGAGGAGGCTCTTCATGCGCTCGGGCAGGAGATCGAGCGCCCGCCGGAATCGAATGGCCTGACTCGAGGCGAGCGCCTCGGTCAGGGGATCTTCGCCTCCGGCGAGATCGACCGCGCCCGAAAGGCCGTCGTGAGCATGGGCTTTCGCCACCCGGCGGCAGTATTCGAAGAAGACGTTCTTGGCCACCCCGAGCGAAAACGCCTCCGGCGAATCGAGAAGCTCGCCCCGTGAGAGCCTCTGAAGGACGCGCAGAAGCGTTTCCTGCGCGAGGTCTCTCGCGTCGTCCTCGGTGCGCACGCCCCGGGACAGGAAGAAGCGGCGCAACTTCTCCGGCAACCGCCCGATCTCGGCCTCGAACTCGGAAGAGCGGGTCGGACTCATCACGGAGAGGTCCGTCGGTAAGCGTGCCCCATGCGTGAATTCTAGTCCTCCGCGACCTCCCGCCGCGTGCCCTGCGTCACGAAAAGAAAATGCTTGACGCGCGGAGCAAATGAATGAATATTCACAAACGTGAATAGTCATGCGACGGCGCTCCGGCGCCGCGACGAGATCCTCAAGCTCATACGCGACGGCGCGGTGCACTCGCAGGAGGAGCTGCAGCATCGCCTCGCGCGCCGCGGCATCGACGTGGCGCAGCCCACGCTCTCGAGGGACCTCAAGGACCTCGGCCTCGCGAAGACCTCCGGCGGGTACGTGGTCCCGGGCGAGGAGTCGACGACCGAAGGCGAGCTTCGGGCCCGCTCCGAGGAGCGCCTCGAGCGCGCGCTCCGCGAGTGGGTTCTGGGCGTGCGGGCGGCGGGCAATCTCGTCGTCGTCAAGACGCCGCCGGCGGCCGCCCATCCCGTGGCACGCGCCCTGGACGAGGCTGCGCTCGAAGGGGTCGTCGGGACGATCGCCGGGGACGACACGATCTTCCTCGCGGCGGCCACGATCGCGGCCGCAAACCGTCTGGCGCGCCGCCTCGAGCCGGGCCTCGCCGCGGGACGCGCCCGCCGGGGGCGCGGTTGAACGGGAAAAAGATGGAGCGAAAGACGAGGGCCGCGATCCTCGGCGCCACGGGGTACTCGGGAGCGGAGCTGTGCGTCCTGCTCGCGCGACATTCCCACGCCGAGATCGTGTCCGTGTTCTCCTCCGGGAAGAAGGACGTGCGGCCGGTTCCGTTCGCGCGTCTGCACCCGCTCCTCGGTAGGGCGGCCGGCCCGGACGCCGAGCCGTTCTCCCAGGGGCGCCTCGACGCGAGCCGGCCCGACGTCGTCTTCCTCGCGACGCCGAACGAAACGTCGGCCGAAGTCGCGCCGAAGATTCTCGACTCGGGCGCGAAGGTCATCGACATCTCGGGGGCGTTCCGCCTCCGGGACGCGGCCGACTATCCGAAGTGGTACGGGTTCGAGCATCCGGCGCCGGGCCTCCTCGCCGAGGCGGTCTACGGCCTCACGGAGTGGTGCGGCGAGGAGCTCGCCGGTGCCCGGCTCGTCGCGAACCCCGGGTGCTACCCGACGTCGGTGCTCCTCGCGCTCAAACCCCTGCTAGCTCTCCTCGCGCCGGGCGAAGCGGTCGTCTGCGACAGCAAGAGCGGTGTGTCGGGGGCGGGGAAGAAGAGCGACGTCGCGTACTCCTTCTCGGAGCTCGACGGCAACTTCAAAGCCTACGGCGTCGGCGTCCACCGGCACGAACCCGAGATGCGGCAGGAGCTCGGCCTGTCTCACGAGGCCCCGTTCGTCTTCGTGCCGCATCTGCTCCCCGTCGTGCGCGGAATTCTCACGACGCTGCACGTCACGTTTCGCGCGGGCGTCGGCGCCGCGGACGTCGCGGCCGCCTTCGCGCGCTACGACGGCCAGCCGTTCGTCCGCGTGCGGCCGGCAGGCGAGCTGCCCGAACTGCGCGACGTCGTCGGGACGCCCCGCGCCGACATCGGCTTCGCGCTCCTCCCGGGCGGGCGCGGCGTCCTCGTTTCGGTCATCGACAACCTTCTGAAGGGCGCGGCGTCCCAGGCCGTGCAGAACATGAACCGGGTGTTCGGCCATCCGGAGACGGAGGGCCTCTCGTGAGCGCGACCCGTGTCGGGCGTCCCATCGTCGTCAAGCTGGGCGGCAGCCTCCTCGAAGACGCCGGGCAGCGGGCGACGGCGCTCGCCGCGATTGCGGCGCGGTGGACCGCCGGGCAGCGCATCGTCGTCGTGCACGGCGGCGGCAAGCGGATCGACGCGTCGCTTCAGGCGCTCAAGATTCCGAAGAAGACGTACCGCGGGCTCCGGATCACGGACCCCGAGACGCTCGACGTCGTCGTCTCGATCCTGTCGGGCCTCGTGAACAAGTCGCTCGTCGCCGAGTTTCGCTCTCTCGGCGTGACCTCCGCGGGTCTTTCGGGGGCCGATGGCGAGACCCTCTGGGCCGAATTCCATCCTCGCCTCGACGGCGTGGACTTCGGATTCGTCGGCCGCGTCACGTTCTCGAATCCAAAGCTCATCCGCGCCATCCTGGGCGCTGATCTGCTCCCGATCGTGGCGTCCGTCGCGCTCGGGAGGGAGGGCACGCTCCTCAACGTCAACGCCGATTCCGCCGCTTCCGCTCTCGCGATCGCCCTTGGCGCCGAGAGGCTCGTCTTCCTCACGGACGTCGAAGGCCTTCTCGACGCCGAGGGAAAGCTCGTGAGAGAGCTCGACGCCGATGCCGCATGGACCATGCTGTCTTCGGGCGCCGTCGGCGGCGGCATGCGCCCGAAGCTCGTCGCCTGCCTCGAGGCCGTGAAGGCGGGCGTCTCCCAGGTCGTCATCGCCGGACCGAATGGTCACGCCTCGGCGCTCGCCGAGGGCATCGGAGGAACCCGCCTTGCATCAGCCGCCGCCTGAAGCTCCGTCTCTCGTCGAAAGGCGCGATGCCGACAACATCCTCGGCACGTACAAGCGCACGCCCTTCCACCCGCTCTCCGGCAAGGGCGCGAAGCTCGTCGACGCGGACGGGAAGGTCTACTGGGACCTTCTCGCCGGCATCGCGGTGAACGCGCTCGGCCACCGCCACCCGCGCCTCGTGAAGGCGCTCCGCGAGGAGGCGAATCACCTCCTCCACGTCTCGAACCTCTTCTACCACCCGGCGCAGGGTCTTCTCGCCGAACGCCTCACGCAGCTCTCCGGGATGCCGCGCGTCTTCTTCTGCAACAGCGGAACCGAGGCGATCGAAGCGGCTATCAAGTTCACGCGTCTCGCGGCGCCCGGCCGGAGCCGGATGGTCGCGCTCGAGGGCGGTTTTCACGGGCGCACGATGGGTGCGCTCGCCCTCACGGGGAACGAGGGCTATCGGACGCCGTTCCTGCCGCTCGTGGGTGAAACGGTCTTCCTTCCGCCGAACGACGTCGCTGCGCTCGAGCGCGCCGTCACACCCGAGACGGCCGCAATCTTCCTGGAACCCATCATGGGGGAGGGCGGCATCGTGCCGCTCACGCCCGAATACGTGAAAGCCGCGCGGGCCGCGGCCGACCGCGTGGGCGCGGCGCTCGTCCTCGATGAGATCCAGTCCGGCCTCGGACGCACGGGGCACATGTTCGTCTTTCAGGAGCTCGGCGTCGTGCCCGACCTCGTGACGCTCGCCAAGCCCATCGGCGGCGGCCTGCCGCTCGGCGTCGTTCTCGTCGGCGCGCGGATCGCGGCCCTCGTCCACCCGGGGCACCACGGCACGACTTTCGGCGGCAATCCCATCGCGTGCCGGCTCGGCCTCGAGACGCTCGACGAGATCGTGGAAGGCGGCTACCTGGAGAAGAACCGCGAGACGGGCGAGTGGTTCGGGAAGAAGCTCCGGAGCGCGAAGAAGCGCAGCAGGGGGCAGATCGTCGACGTGAGGGGCCGCGGCCTCATGTGGGGCATCGAGCTCTCGCGCGACGCCGCGGAAGTTCAGAAGGCGCTTCTCGCGAAGGGCTTCGTCGTCGGGACTTCGCGGACGAAGGTCCTTCGCCTCCTGCCGCCGTACGTCGTGCCCCGCCCGGCGCTATCCGGATTCGTCAAGGCGCTCGAAGAAATCCTCCGCGAAGCGCCGAAGGAGAAAGTCTCGTGAAGCCGAAAGTGAAGAAGGTCGCGCTCGCCTACTCGGGCGGGCTCGACACGTCCATCATCATTCCCTGGCTCAAGGAAAACTACGGCTGCGAGGTGGTCGCCGTCGCGGTTGACGTCGGCCAGGCCGAAGAGACCGCGGGGCTCGCGGAAAAGGCCAAGAATACCGGCGCGTCGGAGTTCTTCCTCATCGACGCGAAGGACGAGTTCGCGCGCGACTACCTCTTTCCGGTCCTGAAGGCCGGCGCCGTCTACGAGCACGACTACCTCCTGGGGACGGCCACGGCGCGCCCCCTGATCGCCAAGAAACAAGTGGAGGTCGCCCTCGCGACCGGGTGCGACGCCTTCTCGCACGGGTGCACGGGGAAGGGCAACGACCAGGTCCGGTTCGAGCTCGCGTACATGGCGCTCGCGCCAGAGCTCGCCATCATCGCGCCCTGGCGCGAATGGGACATCCAGTCGCGTGAGGACGCGATCGACTATGCGGCGGCGCGCGGAATCCCCGTCTCCTCCACGAAGAAGGACCTGTATTCGCGCGACCGCAACCTCTGGCACATCTCGCACGAGGGCGGCCCGCTGGAGGAGCCGGGCTTCGAGCCCGAGGAGTCGATGTTCAAGCTGACGGTCGACCCCGAGAAGGCCCCCGACACGCCGGAGCGCGTGACGATCTCCTTCGCGGCGGGGCTGCCCGTCGCGGTGAACGGCGAGAAGCTCGCGCCGGTGGCGCTCATCCAGAAGCTCAACGAGATCGCCGGCCGCCACGGTGTGGGCCGCGTGGACATCGTCGAGAACCGCCTCGTGGGCATCAAGTCGCGCGGCGTCTACGAGACGCCCGGCGGCACCCTTCTCGTCATGGCGCTCCGCGCCCTCGAGACGCTGACTCTCGACCGCGACAGCGCCCACGAGAAGGAAAAGCTCGCAGCACGCTATGCCGAGCTTGTCTACTTCGGCCAATGGTTCTCGCCGCTCCGCGAGGCGCTGGACGCGTTCATGAACGCGCTCATGCCGACCGTGACCGGCGACGTCACACTCAAGCTGTTCAAGGGCTCGTCCTCCGTCATCGGACGCACGTCGCCGCACGCGCTCTACTCGGCGCACCTCGCGTCGTTCGACATGCGCGGCTACACGCCGGCCGACGCGGCCGGATTCATCAGGCTCTTCGGCCTGCCGACGAAGGGCCGCCTGCGCCTGAAGGCCGGCACGACTTACCAGGCCGTCGTGTCCGGGGAAGGGTGAGACGTTGACCCGTCGCCAGCTCTGGGGCGGGCGGTTCACCGAGCCTCCCGCGCAAGCCCTTCGCGCCTTCAACGACTCGTTCGTGTTCGACCGCGCGCTTCTCGCCGAGGACCTCCGCGGGTCGATCGCCTGGGCCGAAGCGCTCGGTGCCGCGGGCGTGCTGTCTTCCGCCGACGTCAAGAAGCTCGTGGCCGGCCTCGAGGAGATCGGCGTCGAGGTCGCGAAGACGGGCCTTCCGCCCGACGCGGACGACGAGGACGTGCACTCCTTCGTCGAGGCCCGCCTCGCCGCCAAGGTGGGTCCGCTCGCGGGAAAATTGCACACGGGGCGCTCGCGGAACGACCAGGTCGCGACGGACTTCCGCCTGTACGTCAAGGACGCGCTCGCAGAGGGCGCCGCCTCCGCGCGTGCCCTCGCGCTCGCGCTCGCGCGGCGCGCGGAAGCCGAGGCCGCGACGCCCATGCCCGGCTACACGCACATGAAACGCGCCGAGCCCGTCACGTTCGGCCACTGGTGCCTCGCCTACGTGGAGATGCTGAGGCGCGACGCGGGCCGCTTCGACAACGCGGCCTCGCGGGCAGACGAATGCCCGCTCGGCTCCGGCGCGCTCTCGGGCACGCCTCTCCCGATCGACCGCGAGGCGCTCGCCCGAAGCCTCGGATTCCTCCGCCCCACGGCGAATTCGCTCGACGCGGTCTCCGACCGTGACGCGGCGGCGGAATTTCTCTTCGCCGCGACGCTCCTTCTCGTGCACCTCTCGCGGCTCGGGGAAGACCTCATCGCCTTCACGTCGGACGAGTTCGGCTTCGCGGCACTTCCGGACGCGCTTGCGACGGGCTCCTCGCGGATGCCGCAGAAGAAGAACCCGGACGTGCTCGAGCTCGCCCGCGGACACGCCGGCCGCGCGATCGGCGAGCTGACCGGGCTCCTCGCGCTGCTCAAGGGCCTGCCGCTCGCGTACGACAAGGACCTCCAGCTCGACAAGGAACCGGTCTTTCGCGTGCGCGGCGTCCTCGCCGTCGCCCTCCCCGCGCTCACGGCCCTCATCGAAGGGCTCCACCTCGACCGCGAGCGCATGGCGCTCGCGGCCTCGGACGACCGCCTGCTCGCGACCGAGCTTGCGGACGCGCTCGCGAAGAGGGGCATGCCCTTCCGCGAGGCGCACGAAGTCGTCGGCCGCCGTATCGCGGAAGCCGAGGCGCTCGGCGCGACGCTGGCGGCTCTCGGGCCATCGAAGGAAATCACCAGCCAGGATCTTCAAGCTCTGGACGTCAGGCGCGCGCTCGCGAAGCGGGACTCCACCGGCGGCACGTCGCCGCGGCAGGTGGCACGTGCGGCCAAGGCCGCCGTCCGGCGCCTCGCGGGAGGCACGTCGTGAGGCTTCCGAGGGGCTTCCTCGCGTCCGGGGTTCGCGCGGGCATCCGCAAGGACAAGAAGCGTCTCGACCTCGCGCTTCTTGTGGCTTCAAGGGGCGCGAACGCCGCGGCCCTGTTTACGCGCAACCGCTTTCAGGCAGCTCCGGTGGTCCTCGGCGCGCGAGACCTCGAGAGAAGCGGCGGCCGGGTGCGCGCCGTCGTCGTAAACGCCGGCTGCGCGAACGCGATTACGGGCGCGCCGGGGATGGATTCGGCGCGCCGGGTGCGCGACTGCGCGGCCGCCCTTCTCGGATGTCCGAAGGAAGAAGTGCTCGTTTCGTCGACGGGCGTCATCGGCGTTCTCCTGCCGGACGCGAAGATCCGAGCGGCGCTTCCGGACGCGAAGGCGCGCCTGTCGGCCTCGGGCCTCGAGGCCGCGTCGCACGCGATCCTCACGACGGACGTCGGTCCGAAGGTGGCCCAGGCGTCGTTCGTCATCGCCGGCCGGCGGGGACGCGTCGTGGGCGTCGCGAAGGGCGCGGGCATGATTCACCCGAACATGGCGACGATGCTCGCGTTCGTCATGACCGATGCGGCGGCGAGCCCGGCGTATCTCAAGGCGACTCTCCGGGCGGCCGCGGAAGAGAGCTTCAACGCGATCTCCGTCGACGGCGACACGTCCACGAACGACACGCTCCTCGTGATGGCCTCGGGCGAAATGGGCGGGCGCGAGCTCCGGAAGCCGGGTGAAGGCGCCGCGTTCCGCGCGGCCCTCACGAAGGTCTGCCGCGCGCTCGCCTGGATGATGGTGCGAGACGGCGAAGGGGCGACGCGCGTCCTCGAGATCTCGATCGTCGGCGCCCACAACGCAATCGAGGCGAAGGCGGCGGCGCACGCGATCGCGACCTCGCCGCTCGTGAAGACGGCGCTCTCCGGAGGCGACCCGAACTGGGGCCGTATTCTCGCCGCCGTCGGACGGAGCGGCGCGCGCCTGTCGCCGACGCGCGTCTCGCTGACGCTCGGCCCGTTGACGCTCGTGAAGAACGGCCTCCCGGCGAAGTACAGCGAGAGTCGAGCCGAGCGGATCTTCTCGCGAGAGCGCGTTCCCATCGTCGTCGACCTCGGCGCCGGCAAGGCGAAGGCCCGAAAGCTCTCGTGCGACCTCGGGCACGCCTACGTCTCGGTCAACGCGGACTACCGGAGCTGACGAAAAGAAGGCCCGCGGTTTGCCGCGGGCCTGAGGTTCCGGGATTCGAGGGGTCTACTTCTTGGCCGGCTTGGCCTTGGGAGCGGCCACGGGAGCAGGAGCGGCGGCAGGGGCGGCAGCGGGAGCGAGGGCGGCGATCGCGTCGGCGACCTTCGCCTTCACGGCGTTGCCCCTGGCGTTCGCGTCGATCAGGTTGCCCGACTTGAAAGCATCGGAAGCCTCGCCCCAGGACTTCGTGATGTCGGAAAGGCTCGCCTTCGCGGCGTCGAGCCTGGCGGCATCCATGTCCTTGGGCAGCTTCTTCATCGCGCTCAGGGCATCGACCTTCGCCTTGAACTGCTCGACCATGCCCGGAACAGAAGCGTTCAGCGCATTCCAGGATTTCGTGAGCTCGTCCTTCTTGGCGGCAGCGGCGGCGGCGACGTCCTTGGCCTTGGCGGGGACGCCCTGCGCGAGTTCCATCGCGGCCTTGTAGTCGCCCTTGTTGAACGCTTCCTGGGCGGCGGTGTAGGAGGCCGTGAGTCCCTTCATCTGCTCCGCAGCGTATTTGGCGCCGTCGGCCCTGACCTCGTTCATGGAGGTGTCGGCCGCCTTGAGTGCGGCTTCGGCGGGGACCTTCTGGCTGCACGCGACGAGGGCCAGGCAGCACAGAGCCGCCGCGGTGATCTTGAGAGCGTTCTTCATTCCATTTCCTCCATCTGTTTTTCGGATTCTCGGTCAGCGTATTTTCCCCGCAAACCGCGGTTTGGACAAATGAGTCAGAAAGATCAGGCCGGCGGCTTCCGCCGGTTCTCGCGGGCGGCGGTGATCTGTTCGCGCAGGGTTTCGGCGTCTTTCTTGAAGAGACCGTGGATCACCAGCGGGGGAGACCCGCCCGTCGTGTCGAGAACGACGTCCGCGAAGACGACGCTCGCCTGGATCTTCACGGACGCGATCTGGTCGATCGAGATCGAATTCTCCATATGCCCGAAGAAGCGCGGCTTGTGCAGGGCGACGCGCTCCGGGAAAACCGCCACCTGGACGGGGAACAGGCGGTTGCCGACGGTGAGGCGCGAAGCGGTGAGTGTCGGCGGGCTGCTGCTGAAGGGCCGGTTGAACAGAAAAAGAATCCCGCCGAAAGCGAGGAGCGCGAGAACGAGACCGAGGAGCGCGACGCGCAGGATGCGACGGCTCAGGGACACTCCGGTCTTCGGCTCAATCAGTTCGGGCACGGCGGTTCAGTGTAGAGCATGGAAGAGATTTTTCCTTGACGCGCCCAGGATTTACGCCTATCTTGCGCGTGTGGCAAAGGTGAGAGGCTGTAGCCAATATTTATTCTAAGAAATCTTATATTTTCCTTATTATATTAGGAAGAAGCTACAGAAAGCCTTACTAAATATGGCACTGACCCTGACTCCGAAGCAAAAAGAAATCCTCGACTTCATTCGGGCCTATCGCCAGAAGAGGGGCCTTTCCCCCACGCAACGCGAAATCTGCGAGGAGTTCGGCTACTCCTCGTTCGGGACGCTCCAGAAGCACATCAAGCTGCTTCTCGAGAAGGGCGTGCTCGTGCGCGACTGGAACAAGCGGAGGTCTCTGGTTTTGGCCGAAGAGGACCGACGTGCGGGGGCGGTCGAGATCCCGATCGCGGGGCGCATCGCCGCTGGACAGCCCATCGAGATGGAATCCGATTCCGACCCCGAGATGGTCGCAGTCCCCGAAGTGCTGACGCGCAAGGGGCAGAACTACGTGCTGCGCGTGAACGGGAGCTCGATGATCGACGACGGCATTCACGACGGAGACTACGTCGTCGTGAATCGCCGCGAGAAGGCTTCGAACGGCGAGATGGTGGCGGCGCTCCTGAACGGCGAGGCCACGCTCAAGCGCTTCTACCGGGAGTCCGATGGCCGCATCCGGCTCCAGCCCGCGAACGAGCGCATGAAGCCGATCTGGGTCGCCGAGGGCGACCTCAAGGTGCAAGGCGTCGTCGTCGGGTTGATGCGAAAGTACTGAAGCGAAAGACTTGAAGCGTCTCCGGCTCGCGCTTCCCTCCGGCCTCTGCGTGGGGTGCCTCGATGCCGGAGCCTCGCGCCCGGACGGCGCCCCGCCGCTCGTTCTGCTGCACGGCATCGGGGCGGATCACGGTGAGTGGGCGCTCACGCTGCCGCTTTTCGCGCGGAAGCGGCGCGTCCTCGCGGTGGACCTGCTCGGACACGGCTGGAGCGACAAACCGGCGGGGTCCGGCGTCACATATCGCATCCGCCTCCTCGCCGACGCCGTCGTCGGCGCCATCGAGGCGCTGCCCGACAGGCCGAGGCGCGTGGACCTCCTGGGGCACTCGCTCGGAGGCGCCGTGGCGCTCGACATCGTGCGACACCACCCGCGCCTCGTGAGGCGGCTCGTCCTCGTGGACGCCGCGGGGCAGCCGGTGGCCGAGACCATCGACTTTCTCGCAACGTCGCTCCCATTCGTACCGGGCAGCTTCGAAGACTCGCGCCGCCTCCTTTCGACGAGCGTGAACTCGCGGATTCTCGGGCATCCGCTCGTTGCGCTCGCCGCGGCGCTCTACAAGGGGCGCAGGCGGAACCGGCCGCAGCTCATGAAACTCGTGGCGTCGATGGCGGCAGGGGAAGACGTCATGAAGCCCCGCGACCTCGCGCGGATCACGAACGAGACGCTCATCCTCTGGGGAGACCGCGACCGCATCTTCCCGCTCGCGGCCGGACGCCGCCTCGCGCGCGCCCTGCCGAACGCGCGTCTCGAGATCCTCCCGCGCTGCGGACACGTGCCGCCCACGGAGCGGCCGGTCGCGTTCGCACGGCGGGTTCTCGCCTTCCTCGATCGTTAGATATCCTCGAGTCATGCGCACGACACGTTTCACCGTCGCAATGCCGCGGCCCGAGACTCACCTCTACGACATCACGATGGAGGTCGACCCGAACGACGCCGCGAGCCTGGATATCGTTCTGCCGGTCTGGACGCCCGGCTCTTACCTCGTGCGCGAATTCTCGAGACACATCAGAGATTTTTCTGCGAAGGATAAGAGCGGGCGGCCACTCGCGGCCGAGAAGATTGCGAAAAACGTCTGGCGCGTCTCTCTTTCTCCTTCTTTCAAAGCAAATTCTCTTTCTCCTCTTTCTATTCACTATCGCGTCTACGCCCACGACCTGACCGTCAGAACGTCTCATCTCGACGCCTCGCACGGCTACGGAAACGGGGCGAACCTGTTCTTTTACGTGGAGGGGCGCAAGGACGAGCCGCAGGAAGTCGCCTTCCGGCTCCCGCGCGGCTGGAAGACGTCGATGGCCCTCCCGGAAAAACGCGGCGTCTTTCGCGCGGCCGACTACGACGAGCTCGTGGACTCGCCCTTTGAATGCGGGACGCACCGCATGTTTACGTTTTCGGTGGAGGGCGTCCCGCACACGCTGGCGATCTGCGGCCGCGGCAACGAGGATTCCTCTCGAATCGTCAGGGATCTGAAGAAGCTGGTCCGGGAAGCGTCGGCTCTTTTCGGAGGCCTTCCCTACGAACGCTACCTCTTCCTCGTGCACCTGTCGCCGGGCGCCCGTGGCGGCCTCGAGCACCGGGCTTCGCAATCGGTGGCGCTCGATCCGCATGCCTTCCGGCCAGAGAAGGCCTACCGCGACGCGCTGCTCCTCTTCGCGCACGAGCTCTTCCACGCGTGGAACGTGAAGCGCATCCGACCCGAGGCTTTCGGCCCGTTCGACTACGCGCACGAGGTCTACACCAAGGATCTCTGGGCTCTCGAGGGCATGACGTCGTACTACGAGACCCTGCTCCCGCTCCGCGCGGGGCTGCTCACGGAAGCGCAGGCTTTCGAGCAATGGACGGCCCAGTGGAAGGGCCACCTCGAAACTCCGGGCCGGAAGGTTCAGAGCGCGGAGATGGCTTCCTTCGACACCTGGATCCGCTTCTACCGTCCGGACGAGAACTCGCCGAACGTCTCGGAGAGCTACTACCGGCGCGGAGGCCTTCTCGGGCTCGCGCTCGACCTGACGCTCCGGCGGGCGACGGGCGGAGGACGCGGACTGGACGACGTCATGCGCAGGCTGTTCCGGGCGTACGCCGCGAAGGGGAAGGGTTATCCGCCCGGGGCTTTCGAGGAGGCGTCCGCCCGTGTCGCGGGCGCGGGCCCGCTCGTTCGCGGCTTCTTCGACCGCTACGTGCGCGGCACGGGGACGCCGGATCTCGCACGGCTGCTCCGGATTGCAGGCCTGCGGCTTCGTGAGGTGCCCGAGGCTGAGGAGGGCATTACGGACGCTCAGCCTCCGCGTGTCCGCGCGACGTTCGGCTGGAAGGTGAAAGCCGAGGACGGGCGACTCGTCGTGGCGGAGGTGTTGTCGGACGGCCCCGCGGAGCGAGGAGGCGTCAACGCGGGCGATTTGCTCGCGGCCGTCGACGGCCTCCGCGCGACCGAAGAACGGGTCGCTCGCCTCGAAAAGGAGCGCAAGCCGGGGAGTCGCGTGGCCGTGACGGTGTTCCGACGGGACGTCCTCGCGACACTCCGCATCCGGCTCGGCGCGCGGCGCGCGTCCGTGTGGAAGATCGACGCCCTTGCGGACGCCCCCCCGGACGCCAGGCGCCTGAAGGCGCGCTGGCTCAGGAAGCTCAGCGCTTGAAGAAACCCGTCTGAGGCGTCGCTGCGGGCGCGGAAGGTGACGCGCCGGTGCCGAGGAGCTTCTGGTTCAGGTCGCGGATGCGGTCGTTGAGCTGTGTGACCTTCGCGGCCATCTCCAGGCGCTGCCTCTCGGCGTCCGCGCGGACCCTCTGGATCTCGCTCTCGACCTCGGCTCCCTGCTGGGCCTTGGCCTGAATCATCCGGTCCCTCTCCGAGAGATCGGACTCCAGCGACGAGATGAGCTCGTCCTTCTCGACGAGGCGCTGTCGCCACTTGTCTTCCTGCTCCTCGTAGAGCCGCTTCACGTCCATGAGCTCGGTGATCGCGGAGAAGTCGTTCGCGGACGGGGCCATGAGTCCTCCTCGGCCACGCTCTTCGATCTTCGGGAAGAGCTTCCGGAGTTTGAGGGAGAGGTCTTCGGGGTCTGACGAGAGCTTCATCGCGGCGTTCACGTCGATGGCGCCGTTCACGAGGAGCGCGATGAGCGACTGGTTCATCGACTGCATCCTGAAATAGGCGACCGAGCCCTCGATCTCTTCGTTGATGTCCTTCGTCTCGCCGGTCTCGATCTGCTTGGCGATCTTCGGCGAGTTGAGCAGGATCTCGACGACGGGCACGAGGCCCTTGCCGTCCACGCGGTCGATGAGCTGCATGGAGATGATGGCCTTGAGGACGAGCGCGAGCTGGCGGCGCACCTGGTTCTGCTGAGCCGGCGGGCAGGAGTCCATGATGCGGTCGATCGTCTGGGCGGCGCTGTTCGTGTGGAGCGTCGAGTAGACGAGGTGGCCCGTCTCGGCGGCCGTGATCGCGGTCGACATCGTCTCCCAGTCGCGCATCTCGCCGACCATGATGACGTCGGGATCCTGCCGCATCACGTTGCGAAGCGCCTCGGGGAACGACACCGTGTCGGTTCCCATCTCGCGTTGCGAGACGGAAGCCATGTTGTCCTGGAACAGATACTCGATCGGGTCCTCGATCGTGACGATGTGGACGGGATGACGCTCGGTGATGAGCTTGACCATCGCCGCGAGAGTCGTCGACTTGCCGGATCCGGTCGGTCCCGTCACGAGGACGAGGCCGGCGGGCAGGTCGGCGAACGTCTCGATCACCTCGGGCAGGTTCAGGGCCGCGACCTGGGGAATCTGGTAGGGAATGCGCCGAAAGACGGCGGTCCACGTGCCGCGCTGGAGATAGATGTTGCCGCGGAAGCGCGCGACGCCCGTGATGCCGTATCCGATGTCGACGGCGTAGTTCTGCTGGAGCTTGTCCCTCTGGTACGGCGTCAGGATCGGAAGGACCATGTCCTCGATTTCCTTCGGCGAGAGCGGGTCCGTCTTCAGGGGGACGAGGCGCCCGTTGACGCGCAGGAGCGGCGGACGGCCGGGCTTCAAATGGAGGTCCGAGGCCTCCTTCTTGGTGACGAACTTCAGAAGCTCGGTGAGGTCCATGGTGTTTGATGTCCGCTGGAAGGACGCTTTAGATTAGCAGCCGGAAGGCGGGTTTCCAAGCGCGCGCCGGTCCTTGAGCCAGGCCCGGGCCGCGCCGGGGCCGCGGATCGCGCCGGAGGCGAGGGCGAGGTCGAACGCCGAGAGCGCCCGCCCCAGATCGGGGCCTTCATTCAGGTCGAGAAGAGAAGAGATTTCTGCGAGTGGAAGCGGGCGAACGGGCTTGAGGATCCGGTGGAGCGCAGCCGGGCGGCGGAGGACGGACTGCGCCGCGCGGGCAAGGGCGCGCGCGCGCGAGTCGCCCGCTGCGAAGAGGAAGAGAAGAGATTCTTCTTCGAAAGGGGAAGAGAGCCGGAGCAGCTCCGCGACGTCCCAGCGGGTGGGCGGGCAGCGAGGGCCGCGGAGGGGCAAGGCGAAAAGGCGGCTTGCAAGCCTCTGCTCCGTTCGGCTGGTCTTCCACCTTCTAAGAAAATCTTCGGCTCTCTTCGGACCCATCGGAAGGAGCAGCAGCGCCCGCGCAACGCGGGGGGAGGGAGTCGCCATCTTACCGACTAAAGAGACTCCACGGCGGCGCTCGCGCGCCGTCGTGCCCTGAAAGAGGATGGCGAGGGCGCTCGTTCGCTCGAGAAACCGCAGCGCGCGCATTCTCCCGGCCGCGGGCGCGCCGAGAATCTTGTCGAGCTCGACGAGGCGCCTCTCTTCTTTTACCCCTCTAAGAAAATTCGCCGCTTCCCGGAGCTCCGGCATCGCTCGGCGCGCGACGTGGAATCCCGCGAGCTCCGCGAGTAACCGCGCCGCGCGCAGCACCCGAAGCGGATCTTCCAGAAAAACGCCCGGCCGCGGCGGCGTGAGTCGCCTTGCCTCGAGATCCGCCAGCGCTCCCGGAGCGCTCGTGAACGAGCCGTCCGGCAGCGCGAATGCGAGCGCGTTCACCGTGAAGTCGCGCCGCATCAGGTCGGCGTCCGGCCCGCCTTCCTCTTCCCATACGTCGATCTCGCGGCCGTGGAACGGGACCTTGAGGATTCGCCGCGGCGCCGCGCCGACCGCGACGACCCGCGTGCCGGCGCGGGCCGCGAGGCGCTCCGCGAAAGCTCCGGCGGTCCCGGACGGTACGGCCAGATCCAGGTCGCCGCCCTTCCTCACGAGAAACGCATCCCGGACGGCGCCTCCCACGATCCGCACCTGATCGGCGGGTCGCGCGATGGAAGCGGCTGCGCGCGCGTCGGGACGCCGCATCAGCGCTCCGAACGCGCGCCGGACCCCGGCCTGCCCCCACCGTGGGCCGGTCGTCTTCAGCGGGATGTCCCGCTTCGCCCGGGAGCGGCCGGCCATGTGACGCGCTTCACGTTCGAGCCGTCCTGTTCCGGGTACGCGGTGAGGTCGACCTTCATCGCGTCCGCGAGGCGCCGCGCGACGGAGAGCCCGAACTCGCCTCCGCTGCGCGAGGCCCCGACGTCGTCGAAGAGATGGGCGGCCCGCTCGGAGGAGATCGTCGGCCCTTTGTCCACGATCCGGATCACGGTGCGATCGCTCTCACGCGACGCGACGAGGAGGACAGGCTCATCCGAGCGGGGCGTCGTCCTCAGGGAGTGGTCGAAGAGATTCGTGAGCAGTCGCTCGATCTTCTCGCGGTCTCCGCTCACGCGGGGCAGTCCCTTCGGGACGTCCACCTGAAGACGGAGCCCGCGTTTGAACGCCGCCGCCGAGAGCGCGCCCGAGAGGCCGCGGACGACCTCGGCGAGGTCGATCTCGGCGAGGTGGAGCGTATCCCGCGCGCGGCCGGTGACCGCCGCGTCGAGCACGTCGGCGATGAGCCTTTCGAGACGCGAGAGCCCGTCCGAGGCCGTCTTGAGGAGCTGGGTCGGCCTCTCGGGGACTTCGGCGGCGAGATCGGTGAGGACGACCTCGAGGTAGCTCTGCACGATCGCGAGAGGAGTCCGGAGCTCGTGGGCGGCCGCCGTCCAGAAGCGCGCGCGCATGACCTCGGCTTCCCGCACGCTCCGATCGAGAGATTCGAGTCGATGAGAGGTCTCGGTGAGGTCCTTGGCGAGCTCTTTCTCGCGCGCCGCGCGCGAGTTTTCCTTCCGGCGGTCGCGAAGAGTGAGCGTCGACCAGCCGGCCTGTCCGGCCGTTTCGTCGGGCGTCGGCATCGAAATGACCTCGACGGGGATCGTCCGGCCCGAGCCGGTGAGAAGGCGCACCCTTTCTCGCGCGAGAGGCGAGCCGTCCGGGTGCGGGGGCTCGTCGAGCGTGTCCTCGGGCACCGTCGGGCGGAGCAGAGCGTGATAGTCGAGCCCGATCAGCTCGGACTCGAGGCGGCCCGAGAGCGCGCAGAAGGGAGCATTCACGATGAGGATCTCGCCCGTCGGCCCGACCATCGCGGTTGCGTCGGGAATCCCCGTCAGGATGCGCTGCACGGTGCGCAGGCGCTTGCGGTCGGGATTCTTCTCGAGAGGCTCCTTCGGCCGGCCCTGGTCGTGCGCGGCCCGAAGCAGGCGGGCGGCTGCTCCGAGGAGGGCCACGTCCACGAGGCCGAACGGCGCGCGCTCGCGGACCGCATGGAGGTAGAGGTCGCTGCCTTCGCCGGGAAGCTGTCGGCAGAGCAGGGACCGGATCGGAGCGCCCTCGAGGAAACCCTTGGCCTCTCCCATGAGGGGATCGCGGTCGATCTCCTCCACGAGGACGGGGCCCGAGCGAGAGGCGGCCGCGCGCAGCTCCGGGTACCGCGCGATCTCGACCTCGCGGCCGACGACTCCCGGGCCGAGGCTCGAGCCCACGAGCGTGGCGACCGCCGAACCCGCCTTCCAGCGGAACAGGCTGACGCGCGACGCGTCGAGGGAGAGCGAGAGAGCCCGGAGCGCGTGCTCCACGAAGTCGCGACCCTCGGTCGCGAGCTGCTCCCACAGCTCGAGAAGCGAGGTGAGCTGGACCCGCGAGAGGAGGATCGCCGGGGCCGGGTCGTCCGAACCGTCGCCCAGCGCCGCCGTGGCCCGGTTCCACGGATTGCGTGCGATCGTCTCGAGCGCGAGGGGACGGCGCGGGGCTCCCTCGTCGCTGAGGACGAAGACCGAGGGGGGCGCGACCGTCTGGGGCAGGAGCGACAGGAGGGTCGCCGCGTCGGCAGCGGTGCCGGGGGGAATGATGAGGAGGACGTCCGGCATGGCACTCTGCAGGAGCGCGCCGGCCTCCCCCAGCGAGCGCGCCACGAGAACCTCGGTGCCCGCTTTCTCGAGCGGACTCCGAATGGCCTCCGGTACCTCGCCGCCGGGGCGAAAGAGGAGAAAGGGCCTCACGGTTGCGACTCTCTCTTGAGACGGTACGGGCGAGCCCGGCGGGCGTCAAGCGGGTCGCTATACTTTCTCGATGAAGATCGACCTCGGGCTCGTCTCGAAGGTGGCCGCGCTCGCGTCGCTCGAGCTGACGGACGCCGAGCGGAGCGCGATGGCCGAGCAGCTCACGAGAATCGTCGATCATTTCGATGCGCTCCGGGACATTCCGGACGAGCTCCTCGCCGGCGAGGAGACGCCCCGCGCGATGCCCCTCCGCGCGGACGCCGTGGATGCGTGCCTTCCCGTCGCGGTCGTCGAGGCGAACGCGCCCGAGTTCGCGCATGGGCACTTCGTGGTTCCACGCGTCGTCACGAGAGACTGAACCCGGTGACGACGTTTTCCCCGGCTGCGCTTCTCGAGGGGTCGTTCGTCGCTCTCGCCGAAGCCGTCTGCTCCGGGCGCGTGACGGCGCGCGCGATCGCGGAGGAATCTCTCGCGCGCGTTGCGAAGGCGCAAAGAGACTTCGGAGCCTTCCTTTCGACGGACCCGGCGGCGACTCTCCGCGAGGCCGAGGCCGTCGATCGGCGCGTCGGGGCGGGTGAACGGCTTTCGCTCGCGGGCGTCCCGCTCGCCGTCAAGGACAACATCAACGTCGCAGGCCGCCCGTCGACCGCGGGCTCGAAGATCCTCGCCGGATTCGTGTCGGCGGATCATGCGACGTGCGTCGCGCGCCTCGTGGACGCGGGCGCCGTGGTCGTCGGGAAGACGAATTGCGACGAATTCGGCATGGGCTCCTCGAACGAAAACTCGGCCTACGGCCCGGTCCGGAACCCCTGGGATCCGGCGCGCGTGCCGGGCGGTTCCTCGGGAGGCTCGGCGGCGGCGGTCGCCGCGCGCGCCGTGCCGCTTTCGATCGGGACGGACACGGGCGGGTCCGTGCGCCAGCCGGCCGCCCTCTGCGGGCTGGTGGGCTGGAAACCGACCTACGGGCGCGTTTCGCGCTACGGCCTCATCGCGTTCGCGTCGTCGTTCGACCAGGCGGGCGCGCTCACGCGATCCGTGGAGGAGGGCGCGCGGGCCTTCGCGGTCATGGCGGGCGCCGACCCGAAGGACGCGACGTCTCTTACGACGCCGGTGCCGGACGTCGGCGCGGCAGCGTGGGCGAGGCTCGACGGAAAGCGGATCGGACTCCTCGCCGAGGCCGCGTCCGCGGAGGGTGGCCTTCACGAGGACGTGAAGGCGTCCTTCGAGAAGGCGGCCGAGACGCTGCGGGCCGCGGGGGCCACCGTCACGACGGTGTCCGTCCCGCGCGTGCCCTTTGCCGTGCCGGTTTACTACCTCACGGCCACGGCCGAGGCTTCCTCGAATCTCGCGCGCTTCGACGGCGTGAGGTACGGCACGCGGAAGGGCGAGGGTTCGCTCGCCGCACTCTACCGGCGAACACGGTCGGAGGGCTTCGGTCCCGAGGTCAAGCGGCGCATCCTGCTCGGGACGTTCGCACTCTCGTCCGGGTATCACGACGCGTATTACGGCCGCGCCCAGAAAGTTCGCGCGCTTCTCGCGCGGGACTTCGCCGCGGCTTTCCGGCACGTGGACGCTATCCTCTGCCCAACGTCGCCGGAGCCTGCATTCGCGCTGGGGGCGAAGACGGGCGACCCGCTCGCGATGTACCTTGCCGACGTGTTCACGGTCCCGCCGAGTCTCGCCGGCCTTCCCGCGGTCTCGGTGCCGTCGGGCTTCTCTCGTGACGGTCTCCCGATCGGGATGCAGTTCATCGGGCCGGGCGACGCGGAGCCGCTGCTTTTCGCGCTCGCTCGCGTTCTCGAGGATGCGTCCGGCGTTCTCTCGCGTCGCGCTCCGGGCGCGGTGAGTTGAGCGTCCGCCCCGCTCTCGCCGCCGCGGCCTGCGCCGTCTTCCTGTTTTCGGCCGCATCGTCCCCGCTCGGCCACGTCCGCCGCGTCGAGGTGTCCCGCGATTTCACCGTCCAGCGCGTGGACGGAGCCATCACCGTGGAAATGCGGCCCCTCGAGGGCGAGGCGCCGGGCGATTTCGCGCGCCGCGTCTCGAAGGACGAAGCGACGGCCGAACGCGTTCTCGCGCTGTCGGGAGTCGCGTCCGGCTCCCGGAGCGCGGTGCTCTCCTTCGGAGCGCTCTCGGACGAGGCGCGCCGCGCCGCGATCCAGGCGCTCTTCCCGTCCGACGTGCGCGCGACGGCGGGCTGGCTCCACATCGCCGTCGAGGAGGAGAGCCTCGCCGACGTCGCCGAGTGGTTCACCGGCGCGCCCGGCAACGCGGCTCTGCTCGCGAAGGAGAACTCTCTCACGGGCGACATCGTCCCGCCCGGCGCGATGATCCGGATTCCCGCGGAGCTGCTCACGAACCCGTTCCGGGACGCCGAGCCCGTGCCCGACACCGAGCCGCCGAACCTCGTCTTCGACCGCGACGAGGCAGGCCGCTACGCGGTGTACAGGCTCCGCAAGGGGGAGGCGCTCTATTCGGCCGTCGTCGTCCGGTTCACCGGTCGTCTCGATGCGGTCGACGTGAACGAGCTCGCGTTGACGATCGCCGCGCGTTCCGGCATCGAGAACGTTCATGCGATCCCGGTGGGTTTTCCCGTGAAAGTTCCGCTCGAGTTCCTCTCCGAGGAGTTCCTGCCGAAGGACGACGCCCGGTACGTCGAAAGGGCGCGCGAGAAGGCCGAGACGGCGCAGTTCGCGCGTCCCGAGATTGCCCGCGGGCTCCTCGGCGTGCGCGTGATCCTCGACGCGGGCCACGGCGGCCGCGACACGGGCACTCTTCACGGCGGCGTCTGGGAGTCGACGTACGTTTATGACGTCGCGTGCCGGCTCAAGAGGATCCTCTCCGAGAGGACGCGCGCCGAAGTCCTCATGACGACGCGGGACACCGCGCTCGGGTGGAGAGTTCCCGAGCGAGACGCGCTTCGCAGTGCGCGGAACCAGGTCCTCCTCACCGAGCCGGTCTATGCGTTGCAGGATCCCACCATCGGGGTGAATCTCCGCTGGTACCTCGCGAACAGCCTGATCAGGCGGCCGGGACCGGGCGGCGAAAAGGTGCCGCCCGAGCGGACCGTCTTCGTGTCGCTGCATGCGGACTCGCTGCACCCGTCCGTGCGCGGCGCGATGGTCTACGTGCCGGGCGAGCGCTATCTGAGGGACCGCTACAGCAAGACCGGCCCCGCGTACGCGGGGTATCGGGAGGTGAAGGAGCAGCCCGTCGTCTCCTTCAACCGCAAGGAGCGCGTCGCGTCGGAAGGCGCGTCCACGACCCTCGCGAACGCGATCGTCTCCGCGCTGCGCGAGGCCGGCCTGCCCGTCCACCCGTTCTCGCCGGTGCGCACGCACGTGATCCGGGGAGGCCGTGAGTGGGTGCCGGCCGTTCTCCGGTACAACCGGGTTCCGAATCGCGTCCTCGTCGAGCTCGCGAACCTCGGCAACGAAGAGGACCGCGCCCTCGTGAAGACGCGCGGTTTCCGCGACGCGGTCGCCGAGGCCCTGGCGTCGGCCGTGGTGAGCTTCTTCGGCGGGCCGCCGCCGCCGCTCTACGGCCCGGTGCCTGCGGCGGTCACGATGCGGGCGGCGCCGGAGCCGGCCCGACCGGTCAAACCGGCGCCGAAGAAGTCGCGCAAGGGGCGCTGACGCCGGCGAGCTCGGGCAGGTCGAGGAAGGCGATCGAACGCGAGAAGTCATCCGACGGGTTCGCGCGCGCGATCGCCTCCACGGATTCCGCAAACCTGAAATAGAGCGACGCGCGCTCGACGAAGCGCGGAAAGTCGCCGAGGACCGTGTAGAGCGATCCGACGAAGGCGGCGGTGCGGTCCGCCTCCGCGAGCGTGACCGTTTCGTATTCCGCGAGGCGGGAATCGAAGCGGGGCGTTCCGAAGTCTTCCGCGAGGGCGCGGGCGAGGCGGTCGATCCCGAGCAGAGCCAGCGGAAAGCCCGTCGAGAGGAGCGGGTCGGCGAACGCGGCCGCCGAGGGAAGGAGTGCCCAGCCGGGGCCCGCCGCGCGGGCGCGCCGAAACGCGAGGGCCGGAGAATGATCGAAGCCCCGCAGCGCGCGGGAGCCCGCGAACTGGGCGCGAATCGCCGGAAAGCGGTCGAGGACCCGGCGCCACGCGGGCTCACCCGCCTCGAGATCGAGCTCTCGGGCGAAAGTCTCCGTCGCCGCAATGCCCGCGCTCGTGATCCCGTTTGCGAAACGAAGGATCCATATCCAGCCTCCTTCGAAGACGTGATGCACGGCCGCGTCGTCGAGCGGATAGGGGGATACCGAGGCACTCCGGAATTCCGGCATCGTGTCGAGGCGCCTCACGCCGGCGAAATGGGAGAAGAGCGCCTGCGTGCGGGGCATGCCGGCAGGTGACGCGAGGGGGGCGCGCAGCGTCCTGGCCAGCGCCGTGTCTCGCCCGGACGCATCCACGAGGAAGCGCGCCGTCAGGGCAGCGGGTGCATCGTTCCGCCTGCCCTCGAGCTCCCAGGTGTCGCCGCTCCGGCGGACGCCCTGAAGCGTGAAGCGATCGCGGTAGTCGACGCCCTCCGCTTCGGCTTCCTTCACGAGAAAGTGGTCGAAATCGGGCCTGTACCAGTGCGTGTCCGCGATCTCGTCACGGGGGCTGGCGGGGACGAGAAGCCGGTCTCGGCCGTCGCCTTGGTTCGCGAAGGGGAGCCCGGCCTCGTGCGCGAAGAACGTGAACCCGCGCTTCAGGCCCGCGCCGACCTCGGGATACGCCGCCTGCCAGCGGCCCCACTTCGTCAACGGGAGGAGGCGCGGCAGGCCGTAGCGAATGGCGAGGCTCTCGAGGAGCAGGTTCGTGAGGGGCGTGGTGGACTCACCGATCGCGAAGCGCGGGTGCGATCCCTTTTCGAGGAGTACGACGGAGAGGCCGATGCGACGCGCGACGAGCGCGAAAAGCGAGCCGGCGAATCCGGACCCGACGATCGCGACGTCAAAGGTGCTGGTCACGGGAGATCGAAATGCTGGAGGCAAAGAGGGGAGAGAGAGGAAGAG
Source organism: Acidobacteriota bacterium (assembly GCA_030278895.1). Lineage (GTDB taxonomy): Bacteria > Acidobacteriota > Thermoanaerobaculia > UBA5066 > UBA5066 > Fen-183. The sequence continues at coordinate 14,770 of JARXKK010000018.1, read as the reverse complement.
AGAGGAAGAGGAAGATGTCTTTGAAGGAGGTTCATGGAGCGCAATCGCTCGATGCGCGCTGCGCGGCAGCATGCGGGCGCCTCGAGGGCGTCAGCGTCCCAAAGGTCCGCGACGACGATGCCTGCCGCGGGGCCCCGCCCCTCTTCACCTTCCAGGAAATCTTCCAGCGCCATTTCCAGATCGCGAAGTGTCGGAGGCTCGAAGTGGCCGTTGCGGTGCAGCTCTTCGAGCGCCCCGTTGCCCAGGCGCGTCGGAATGAGGGAGACGACCCGCGCTCGAGCCCTTAGCGAAAGGGCGATGCTCGCGCGCGTCGCCGCGGGCCATTCTTCCTTTCTCAGGAATGGAAGTCCCACGAGGGCGAAGACACGGAGAGAGATCTGATTTCTGAGAAGGAAAGAGGCCGCGGCCTGAAACTGGGCGACGGTCATCTCTTTATCGAGCCTTCTGAGAATCTCTTCATTCGCCGTCTCGAGCCCGATCGCGACCTCGAGTTGCGGACCTCCGAGCAGATCGCGAAACCTCAGAGTCGCATCGCCGACGAGTGCCGGATGGGACTCAACGACGACGCGCTCGAAACCGCGCGAAAGCGAAGCGATCTCCGCTTCATCCTCCTTCGGGATCGCCGCGCGGTCGAAGAAGCTGCCCGCGCTGTAAAGTTTCAGGACGTTCGCGAAAGGCAACCTCTCGAGCGCGAATCGGATTTGCGCTGGGATCGCGCCTCCCGGCGTGGGAGTTTCGAGCGTGTTCTTCCAGAGATCGCACATGAGGCAGCGCCACGGGCACTCGCGATCCGTGAGGAGGATGGTCGCCACCCGGTCCGTGCCCCCTCCGGGCCGAGGCTCGTCCTCCACGAAAAAGCCGTTGGGACGGAGAGGGTCCACGGCGTTCCGCGGCGGCCGGAGGCCGACGATCCAGGCGTCTCGTGCTCCCCGGTCCGCGGTCTCGAGGTCGATCAAGCAGCGCCGAGGTAACGCGAGAGGAAGGCGGCGCGATACTGGGCCTCGGTGCCACCGAAGAGACGCGCGAAGACCGCGTCCCCGCCGGCACCGTTCTGGAAGCGGCGTTTCGGGAAGACGGGCATCGAGAAGCCCGTGAGTGCGCGAACTCCCCGCGAGGCGATCTCGCCCTTCAGCCCATAGAGCTTCTCGACGCTTCCCTCCGTCAACGCAGCGAACGGGATGCCTTCGGCGACCGCGATCACGCGCGGCCTGGTGAAAGGGCTGAAGCCGGAGAAGCCGCAGGCCTGAAGCGGCGCATATGTTCGCGCACAGGAACGGCTCTGCCCGCCCGTGTACGTGTCGGAGTGCTTGAGCGAGCCGACGCCCCAGCCTTCCTGGTAGAGCATCAGGTTGTTGACGACGCTCCGGATCGTGAGCTCCGGATTCTCCTCGATGGGGTAGTCCTTCAGATTCTCGTCGCCGCCGTCGCCGTCGAGGACGAAGCGCCAATCCGGGTAGCGTTGCCTGATCCCGCGGAAGAGCGCGAGGGCCATCGTGGCGGACTCGACGTCGCGCGGCTTGTAGTCCTCGATGAGACGAACGGTCTCGCGCGGATTCAGGGACGCGGGATCGACGTCGATGGCCTCGAGGAAGAAGCCGAGGTCCAGCGCGTCGAGGAAGCGGCGGGCCTGAGGAAGGTCCGGGCCGTTCCCGGCCGAGAGCGTGAAGGCTTTGAGGCGCGCGGGGCTCATGCCGAGGCTGCGGAGAACGTGGTGCGTGACGAGAAAGACGGCGCCGCTGTCGATCCCGCCCGAGAAGGCGACGCCAATCGGCTCGCATTCGGGAATCGTTTCGACCCACTTCGCGATCTCGTCTGCGAGCGATCCGACGTAGAGGCGCCCGATCTCGTCGAGATCCTGCGGAAGAACGTTGCGCGCGGGCGTGAACGTCCGCACGTAGCTCGGGGCGGGGTCCGGGCAGCCGATGAGGCGGAGCGTGACGACGTGGTGCGCCGGCACCATGCGCGTGTAGCTCGGGTGGAACTGGTCGCCGTGCCCGTGAGCTTTCAGCCAGTCGTGCACGGCGTCGATCCGGTCCGCGACGACGAGATACGGGCCGTCCGCTTCCTTCGCGAGGAAGTAGCGGAGCGGGCGGTCGAGCGACCGCGCGAGCCTCACCGTGATGCCGTCCACGCCCACGAGAGCGTACGACCCGTCGAGGGCCGCGACGGCCGCGGCGTCGCCCGAGGCCACGCGCGCGCGGGCGTCCTCGACCGTGACAGCGTGGAGCTGGTTGAGCGTGGGATCGGTGAGATCGACGACGCGGGCCACGGAACGGTACATCGGACCTCCAGAAACTCCTCCGGGATCCTAACGCGTCCGTGTCCGCGCGACCCGAATGAGCGCGAGGCCGGAGAGAACGACGACGGCCGACAGAACCTTTTGCGCGTTGAATTGCTCGCCCGTGAAGATCGCCGACGCGATGCCGGCGAGAACGGGCACGAGAAAGCCGAAGCTCGTCGCCTGCGCGACGCCGAGCGTTCGCACGGCCTCGAGCCACAGGCGGAAGGCGACGGCGAGGGGCAGGATGGCCGAAAAGACGACGAGCCCCCATGTCGACGCGCTGACCCGCGAATAGTCCTGCCGGAGCATGTCGGGAAGCGCGTACGCGAGAATCAGGACGGTGCCGCCGCCGAAGGTCGCGAGCTGCGCGGCGCGAGGCGACAGCAGCCGGCCGGCGCGCGCCGACGCCACGTTGTAAACGGCCCAGGACGTGGCCGCCCCGAGGCACATGAGGTTTCCCGCCGTGCTCCCGAAGTCCGCGCCGCGGGCCGACGTGACGAAGAGGGCGACGCCTCCCCATGCGAGAAGGGATCCCGCGCCCGCGAGGGGCGACATCCGCTCCCACCCGAGGAGCACGACGAGGAACATCGCGATGAGCGGCGAGACCGAGTTCAGGAGGGCCGCGGAAAAGCCGCTCGTGGAGGCGAGACCGAGCGCGTAGAGCCACTGGTACAAGGCGACGCCGGAGAGCGCGAGCAGCACGGCGAGGCCGCGCGCGCCGGGCGGCGGAACGAGCCGTTCCCGCCGGACGAGCGCCTCGGCGAAGAGAAGCGTCGTGGCGAGAAGAAACCGCCATCCCGTGAACGCGAGCGGGGAAAGCTCGCGAAAAGCCACCTTCATCGCGGGGTAGTTCACGGCCCAGATGACGATGGCCGTGAGCGCGGCGAGGACGGCGAGGGGTCGTTTGAGCGGCGCCGTCACGTTCTCACTCTCCCACAAGGCCTGCTATATTCTCACCGCTTCTGCGGCCCGCCGGCGGCGACGCGGTGTCCGGTCGAGGCTCCGCGGAGGTCACCAGAAAAAAATGCTCGAAGCACACGGACTCTCGAAATCGTTTTACGGAACGCCGGCCGTCACGGACGTGAGCTTTCGCGTCGAAAGCGGCGAGATCCTCGGGTTTTTGGGCCCGAACGGGGCCGGAAAAACCACGACGATGCGCATGATCACGGGCTTCCTGACGCCGACGGCCGGCCGGGTCACGCTCGCGGACGTGGACCTCGCGGAGAACCCGATCCTGGCGAAGCGCTCGCTCGGCTACCTTCCCGAGACGCTCGCCCTTTACCCGGAAATGCGGGTGCGGGAATACGTGGCGTTTCGCGCGGAGCTCTGCGGCGTGGCGCGTCGCGACGTCAAGGCGCGCGTCGACGAGGCGCTCGGGAAGTGCTTCGTCGACGACGTCGCCGCGAAGCCCATCGGAAACCTCTCGAAAGGGTATCGGCAGCGCGTCGGCCTCGCGGGGGCGCTCGTCCACAAGCCGAAGGTCCTCGTCCTGGACGAGCCCACCGTCGGCCTCGACCCGCGGCAGATCGTGAAGGTCCGCGCGCTCATCCGCGATCTCCGGAAGGACCACACGATCCTCCTCTCGACGCACATCCTTCCCGAGGTGGAGCTCGTGTGCGACCGTATTCTCATCATCGACAAGGGACGCATCGTGGCGTCGGGGACCCCCGAGACCCTCCGCCACCAGATGTCCCAGACCCCCAGCGTCACGGTTGCGCTGAAGGGCGAGGTTCCCGAGGCAGACGGCGTCCTTCGCCAGCTCCCCGGTGTCGCGGGGGCGTCGCGCATCGGCGCCGGAGGCGAGACGCGCGTCATATTGGAGGGCGTCCCGGGCACGGACCTCCGCGAATCGGTCTTCAGGGAATCCGTCCTCCGCGGGTGGACTCTTCTCGAGCTCACCCCGCGCGAGGTTTCGCTCGAGGACGTCTTCGTGCGACTCGTGTCGCGTGACGCGGCCGTCGAAAGCGACACGCTGCCGGGCGCCCTCGATCCGGACGCGACGACGCCGCCTCAGGGTACGGAGGTCGGCGCGTGAGAGCGTTCCTCGCGATCGTGAAGCGGGAGTTCTTCTCGTACTTCGTCTCCCCGCTCGGATACCTCGTGCTCACGTCGTTCCTGCTCGTGAGCGGATGGGTGTTCATGGTCCTCGTCGGCGCGCTCAATTCGCCCGAGACGCCTCGGATGGCCCTCATGTCCACGTTCTTCACCAACGTGTTTCAGTGGATTTTCCTCATGCTCGTTTCGGCGATCATCGCCATGCGCCTCCTGACGGAGGAACGCAGGTCGGGGTCCATCGAGACTCTCCTGACGGCGCCCGTGTCCGAAGCGACCGTCGTCTCCGCGAAGTTCGCGGGCGCCTGGTGCTTCTTCCTGTTCCTGTTCGTGCCGACCGCGCTCTACCCGCTTCTTCTCTCCCGCTTCGGAGGGCTCGACATGGGCCCGGTCCTCGCGGGCTACCTCGGGATCGCGCTTGTCGGGGCGCTCTTCATCTCCGCTGGCACGTTTGCCTCGGCGCTCACGAAGAACCAGATCGTCGCGGCGATTCTCGCGTTCGTCCTCATCCTCGGCACCTTCATCATCGGGGTCGCGCGGGACTTCCTGCCTTTTCCCGGAATGCGCGACGCCCTGTCGTATCTGAACATCCTCGAGCACATGGACGATTTCTCGAGAGGCATTGTCGACACGAGGCGCATCCTCTACGTCGTCTCGACCGTCGTCTTCTTCCTCTTCCTGTCCACGCGCGCCCTCGAGGCGAACAAGGGGCGCTGAGATGGAATCCAACACGGTCCCTTCCCGCTCCACGTATCGCGCGACGCTCGCGATCTCCGTCGTCCTCGGCCTCGGCATCCTCGTGCTCGTGAACTACATCGGCTCCAGGCGCTATGCGCGCTTCGACTGGACGACGACCGGCCGCTACTCGCTTTCCGACAAGACGGTGAACGTCCTCAAGGACCTCAAGGCGCCCGTCCAGGTCACCGTCTTCATGACGGCGGGGACGCCTCTCTATCCCGAGGTGGACGAGCTTCTCAAGCGCTACAAGGCGAAGAGCGCCATGCTCACGGTCGAGACGCTCGACCCCACGCGCAATCCCGCGCGCGCGAAGACGTTCGTCGAGGAGACGGGCGTTCGAAACCTCGCCGTCGTCTTCCGGGCGGGCGACAAGAAGAAGATCGTCACGGAGGACCGCATCGTCGAGTACGACTACGCGCGCGCCCGCATGGGGGGCGATCCTTCGGTCAAGAACTTTCGCGGCGAGCAGGAGTTCACGTCCGCGATCCTCGCCGTCACGCAGGGAAAGGTCCCGAAGGTTCTCTTCACGTCCGGTCACGGCGAGCGCGCGTTCGACGCCGCCCGGAGCCGCGAAGGGTTTTCCGAGGTCGCCGAGTCGCTCAAGGCCGACAACTGCACGGTCGAGGGGTGGGCCTCGCTCGGCGCCGCTGCTGTTCCCGAAGGGGCCGACCTCGTGGTCGTGGCGGGTCCCCGTTCTCCCTTCACCGAGGCCGAGCGCGACGTCCTGAAAAAGTACCTCGATGCCGGCGGCCGCGCCCTTCTGTTCCTCGACGTGGAGTTCTCGCCGGGGGCGCGCGCCGCGCTCTCCGATTTCGGGCTCTCTCCGCTCCTCTCGTCCATGGGCCTCACGCTCGACAGCGACGTCGTCGTGGACCCGAAGAACGCGCTTCCGATGATGGGGGCCGAGACGGTTTTCGCGAAGTCCTACCGGGCCCATCCCGTGACGAAGCTCCTCACGGGGATGCCGGTCGTCTTCCCGCTCGCGCGTTCGGTGAGCGTCGCGAAAGTTCCGGTCCCGGGCTGGAAAACGACCGTTCTCGTCGAGACGTCGGCCGACGGCTGGGGCGAGACGAGTCTCAAGGATCTCGAGAAATCCGGCCGGCCGCAGAAAGACGACAAGGACGTCGCCGGTCCCGTCTCTCTGGCAGCGGCTGTCGAGCAGGACGAGGCTCCCGGCGCTGCCCCGAAGAAGAAGGGCCGCGCGGTCGTGTTCGGAGACGCGGATTGGGCCTCGAACGCGGGAATCGCGAACGCCTCGAACCGCCTGCTCCTGTCCTCGGCGGCGAACTGGGCGCTCGAGCGGGAGTCGCTCGTGGCGATTCCTCCGAAGATGGCGGATCAGGTCGCCGTGACGCTCACGCGGAGCGACATGGGCCAGGTCGCGTTCGTGGTCATGCTTCTCCTCCCGCTCGCCGCCATCGCCATGGGCATCGCGATCTGGGCCCGCCGGAGAAAGTGACCGTTCCATGCCGACGAAGAAACTCCTCATCCTGAGCGGCGTCTTTCTCGCTCTCCTCGCGTTCGTCGTGCTGTTCGAGCGCAAGCAGCCGACGTCGGAGGAGCGCGCGAAGTCCGCGAAGCGTCTCGCGGACGTGAACGCCGAGGACGTCCTGTCGGTCCGTCTCGAGCGCCCCGGCCTCGCGCCGGTGGAGCTCCTCCGCCGCGAGAAGAACCGCTGGACCCTCAAAGGCGAACCCGAGGGACCCGCGGACGGATTCGCGGCCGAGAATCTCGTGGGCGACCTCGGGCGGCTCGACGTCGTCGGCGACGTGCGCACCGACGTCGACCCGAAGGAGTTCGGACTCGACACGCCCAAGGCGAAGGCGACGCTCACGTTCAAGGACAAGTCCGTGAAGACGTTCCTGTTTGGTCAGGCGATTCCAGGGACGGACGCGACCGCAGCGGCGGAGGGCGCGCGTTTCGCGGCCGTCCGCGCGGCGCCGCTCGCGGGCCTCACGAAGCCGGCGGACGACTACCGCAGCCGCTCGCTCTTCGAGACGCCGCCTCTCGAGATCACGCGCCTCACGATCGCGAAAGGCCCGAGCACGGTCGTCGTCGCCCGGGGCGCCAAGCCGGATCGAGCCGCGGGCGGCTGGAAGATGGAGAAGCCCGTTTCGGATTTCGCCGCGGACGCGTTCGTCGACCGCCTGTTGAGCGATCTCGCGAGCGCGAAGATTTCGGAGTTTCCGGCCATCCCGGTGGGGGACCTGGCGCGCGTCGGCCTGGCTCCGGGGTGGGCGACCGTGAGGCTCGAGAAGGGCGTCGAGGTCGTCGTGACGGTCTCGTTCGGATCCGCGAAGGCGGACGCCGGAGGCAAGATCTACGCGAAGGTCGGCAACGTCGTGGCTGTGGTGGACGACCGGGTCCGCGAGTCTCTCGATACGGAGATTTCGGCGTGGCGCGAAGGCAAGGTCCTGCCGGTCGATCTTCCCGCCCTCCGGCGCGTTTCCTTCGCGGCGGACGAGTTTCGGGCGGGGGCCGAGAAAGTGGACGGGGCGTGGCGCTCGGCGGGACGCGACATCCCCGCGAGCGTGGCCGAGGCCCTCGGAAGCGGCGTCTCGCGCGCCGAGGTGAGGGCGTTCCTTCCGAGGCGCGCCGGAAAGGCCGCGAAGGAAAAGCCCGTCGCCACGCTCGAGCTCCTCACCGAAGGGGAGGCTCCGGCGCGGGTCGTCACCTTCTACGAGGCGCCTGCCGGCATCACGGGGTTTCTGGCCGAGGCCACGGGTCGTCCGGAACCGATGCTCGTCGACAAGACCGTTCTCGACGACCTCAAGCAACAGGCCTCCGCGTTGCACGACGCGATGGCCGGCAAGCCGAAGGAATCGTTCAAACCGAAGGCGGCCCAAAATCCGAAGCCGAGCCCTGAGCCGGGACCGCTCGTGATTACGCGCCCGGCCGCAAAAAAATAGCCCGTCAGCCCTTTTTCGGGGTTCCCGGCGATGAACGAGTCGGCTCTTTCGGGGGGTCGGCGTCGCGCCGAACGCCCATCGCGCGCGCGCGATCGTCCGCGTTTCGCTCGAGCATGGCGAGCTTCGAGAGGCGCTCGGCCTCTTTCTCGCGCTCCGCCTGCTCGCTCTTCTTCTTGGCCGAGCCGAGAAACGAGCTCGCGGCCAGGACCAGCTTCAGGTGGAGCTGCCCCGTGAACTTCGCATTCTCCCCGAATGCCCCGATGAAAGAGGTGCCGCCGAGCCGCGCCTCCGAGAAGTCGGCACCGCCGATATTCGCCTGCTTGAAGGCAGCCCCGTCGAGCTTCGCGCCGACGAGTTGCGCGAATCGCAGGTCGCTTGCCGAGAAATCGGCGTCCTCGGCCTCGATGCCGAAGAGGTTGGCGCCGGACAGGTTCGCTCCCACCGCGATCGCTCCCGAGAGCCGGGATCGCTTCATGTTCGCGCGGCGGAGGTTCGTCCGCGCGAGCTTCACCTTCGCCATGATGCAGCCTTCGAGATTCGCCTCCGAGAGGTCGGCGCCCGAGAGATCGGCCTCCGTGAAGTTCGATCCGCGGAGGTTCGCACGGGCGCCGTTCGCCTCGAGGAGGCGCGCTGCCGTGAAATTCGGGAGCCGCATCTTCGGCGTCCGGAGGTCGACCTTGTCGAGAGAGGCCCCGGTGAAGTCGGTCTCTTCGAGCTGCGCGCTCAGAAAGGTCGCGTTCCGGAAATCCGCGCGGTGGGCGCTCGTCTTCCGAAGAACGGCGTCCGTGAAGATCGCGCCCTGCGCGACGACGCGCTCGAAGTCCGCCTCGGAGAGGTCGGCGCCCGTGAAGTCGGCCCCGTTCGCCTCGGCGCCGCGGAGAACCGCGCGCTGGAGCTTGGCGCCCTTGAACGACGTGCCCGTGAGCTTCGCGTCGCGAAAGAAAGAGAGCGTCAGGTTCGCCTTGTCGAAATTGCCCTTCCGGTACGTCACGCCGTCGAAGACCGCCTGGGTGAGGTCGGTTCCTTCGAAGACGCAGCGGTCGAGCTGCGCGCCTCGGAAATTCGCGTAGAGGAGGCGGCCAAAGGAGAAGTCGGTCGCGGTGAAGTCGGTCCCGTCCAGCTTCGCGCCGGTCATGTCCACGGCGGTCATGACCGACTCGCGGACGGTGGCGCTTCTCAGTGTCGCGTTCCGGAAGATCGCGCCGATGAACGAAACGCGCTCGAAGAGCAGGTAGTCGAGGTCCGTCTCGGAGAGGTCGGCCCGGTCGAGGTTCGAGCCGTTCAGGGATGCTCCCGTGAAATGGGCGCGCGAAAGGCTGGCGCCCGCGAGGTTGCACCCCTCGAACTTCGCCCGCGAGAGGTCGGCGCCCGAGAGGTTTTTCCCCGAGAGATCGGCGCCGCTGAGTCGAACTTCCGTGAAGTCCGGCGTCAGGGAGGGCCGCTCGGCCCGCCACTCGTTCCACGCGGGGGACTGCAGGATTGCAAGATGTTCCGGGTTCACGGCCGCGTAGTCTAACGGAGCCTGTAACATTCGTGGGAATGAGTGAAATCGCGGTCCGGGGGCCCGAGCGGATTCGGCGCGCCCTGCTGGGCGGCTACCCGCTTCTCTACGTCGTGTCCTGGGAGGAGGGGCGCGTCGAGCGCGCCATCGCCACCCTCGCCCAGAAGTTCTACGACAAGCCCGTGCCTTTCGCCGTCTGGACCTGCGTGGACGGCATCGTGGCGGGAACGGAGCGCTGGCCGGACACCGCTGACGCCCTCAAGGCCCTCGACGCGATCATCGCGGCGCCCGGGCCGGGGTTCTTCCTCATGAAGGACCTCACCGCGTTCGTCGCCAAACCCGAAGTCGTGCGGCGGCTCCGGGACGCTTACAGGGCCCTGAAGGGAAAGGGGCGTTTCCTCGTCCTCGTCTCGCCGCGCCTCGTCATCCCCGACGACCTCAAGAAAGAGATCTACGTTCTCGACTACGACCTTCCGGACGAGAGCGAAATCCTTTTTCTCCTCGGCCACCTCGGGAAGCGCTTCTTTGGCGAGAAGGGCCTCTCGGACGAAGACGCGAAGCGTCTCGCGATGGGTCTGAAGGGGCTCACGCAGGACGAGACCGAGCACGTCGTGTCGCGGGTCTTCTCGCGCCGGCCCGTCTTCGACGAGGAATCCTATTTCGAGGTCCTCGCCGAAAAGGAGCAGGCGACGCGCAAGGACGGCGTTCTGGAGTTCGTGCCGCCGCGTTTCTCCCTCGCGGACATAGGGGGGCTCGAAAACCTGAAGGAGTGGCTCGTGAAGCGCAAGAAGCTCTTCACGAAGGAGGCGCTCGACGCCGGCATGCCAGTACCGAAGGGGATTCTCCTCATGGGCATGTCGGGCTGCGGAAAGTCGCTCTCCGTCAAGGCGATCTCCGCCCTCTGGAACCTGCCGCTCTTCCGCCTCGACATGAACCTCGTCTTCGGCACGGACAATCCGGAGCAGACGTTTCAGCGCGCGCTCCGCACGGTGGAGTCGCTTTCTCCCGCGCTCCTGTGGATCGACGAGATCGAGATGGCGATCACGGGCGGCCGGGAGGCCTCGACGGGCGGCGACGCTTCGCTCGGGCGCATCTTCTCGACGTTTCTCACGTGGATGCAGGAGAAGCAGGGGCTCGTGTTCGTGGCGGCCACGGCGAACCGCATCCACCTTCTGCCCGCCGAGATCATTCGCAAGGGCCGTTTCGACCAGGTGTTCTTCCTCGACCTGCCGAACGAGAACGAGCGCAAGGCCATCTTCAACGTCCACCTGAAGAAGGTCGGGTCCGATGCGAGCCTTTTCGACGTCGTGTTCCTGGCGAAGGCGACAAAGGGCTTCGTGGGCTCGGAGATCGAGGCCGCCGTTCAGGCCGCCGCCGTGGAGGCCTTCAACCAGGGGCGGAAGCTCAACGAGGACGACATGTCGAAGATGCTGACGGCGACCGTGCCCCTGTCGAGGACGATGGACGAGCAGATCAAGGCCATCAAGAGCTGGGCGCACGACCGCGCGATGCCGGCGTCGAAGGCCTGACGCCTCAGTTCCAGCGGGGATCGAACTCGGGCCGCCGAAACGGCGCGAGGAAGTCGAGCCTCTTCTGGACTCCCTCGATGTGCGCGAGCGCCCAGTCGTACCGTTCTTCGAGGCGGTCCATCACGAGGACCCGGTAGCCCTCTTCGGCGTCCAGACCGAGGCGCGTGAGCGCCTCGTTCACGAACCCTTCGTCCGAAAGCTCGGGGGGCAGCGAGCGCGAATGCGAGCGCCCGACGGAGTCCGCGAGGCGCTCCACTTTCTTCGCCAGGAGATGCCGCAGCTCGACTCGGGTCGGAGCGCCGGGTGAGGGCGCGAGAGGCCGCATGGGAAGCGGGACGACCTCGGCCACCCGATAGGGCGTGGACGTGCTCCGCTCGCCGGCGATCCGGTAACGGAACGTGCCCCGGAGGAGGATGTTCGAACGGCCGTCCTCGAGCGACTCGTGCTCCACGACCTCGCCCGCGCAGCCCACCTCGAAGACGGCCGGCCGGCCCGCGTCGTCCGGAGGACCCGCCGGATTCAGGAGCTGGATCCCGATGAGCCGCTCGCCCGCGAGCGCGTCCGCGAGCATCGCCTGATAGCGGGGTTCGAAGACGTGGAGCGGGAGGTCCGTCTCCGGAAGGAGGAGGACATTCGGGAGCGGAAAGAGGGGGAGGAGTCGGCGTGGCTTCATGGGTATCGGCGAAAAAATGATGCAAGCTGATGAGTGAGTCCAGATTCGGGCATGTTATCTTTCTCCGCGATGGCGAACAAAGACGACCGTTACGAGGAAAATGCGCCCGGGAAGTTCTACGTCGACACGCAGTGTATCGACTGCGACGTCTGCCGCGTCACCGCGCCGGCCAATTTCACGCGCCAGGAAGACAAGGGATTCTCGTTCGTGATGAAGCAGGCGGGTACCCCCGAAGAAGAGGCCCAGTGCCAGGAAGCCATGGATTCCTGCCCGGTGGAGGCCATCGGGAACGACGGCTAGGCAAGCGCACGCCGCGCGTGGTAACTCGATCTCACGAGCGGCCCTGACTCGACAACTCCGAACCCCATCGCCTCGCCCTCCCGCTTGATCTCCTCGAACTCATCGGGCGTGTAGTACCGCTCGACCGGCAGCCGGCGCGCGTGTGGCTGCAGGTACTGGCCGACGGTCACGAAGTCCACGCCGGAAGAGCGGAGATCCCCGAGAGTCGCGGAGAGCTCCTCTCTCGACTCGCCGAGACCAACCATGATGCCGCTCTTCACTCTCAAAGAAATCCCGTTCTTCTCCTCGTCTCTCCTCTTGGCAGAGCGAGCGAGGAGCTCCAGCGAGCGCGCGTAGATCGCGTCCGGCCGCACGCGCCTGTACAGGCGCTCGACGGTCTCCGTGTTGTGGTTCAGGACCTCCGGCCGCTCGTCGAGGACGGCGCAAAGCGCCGCCTCGCTGCCGAGGAAATCCGGAATGAGGACCTCGACCGTGACCCCGGGGGTGAGCGCCCGGATCTCCCGGATCGTGGCCGCGAAGTGCGCGGCGCCGCCGTCGGGCAGCTCGTCGCGGTTCACGGAGGTCACCACCGCGTGAAGGACCCCTAGCGTTTTCACGGCCTCGGCTACGTGCCGCGGCTCCGCCGGGTCGAGCGGCCTTCCGGCTCCCTGGGTGACCGCGCAGAAGCCGCAGCGGCGCGTGCACACGTCGCCCATGAGCATGAAGGTGGCGGTCTTGTCGAGGCCCCAGCACTCGAAGAGATTCGGGCAGCGCGCTTCCTGGCACACCGTGTTGAGGCCCTTGTCGGCGACGAGAGCCGCGATGCCGCGCGACAGGTCGTTGTCGTAGAGGCGGACCTTCAGCCACTCGGGCCGGGGCGTGATTCCGTACGTCGGGCGGTCCGTGGCGTTCACCGAACGAGCATACCGGGACGGGGTAGGATCCGCCCGATAAACGATCTCAAAACGAGGAGGCTCCGATGGTGTCCATCGCATCGCTCTGGCTCCCCATCCTTCTTTCCGCGGTCGCCGTGTTCGTCGTCAGCTCGGTCATTCACATGGTCCTGCCGTATCACAAGTCGGATTACAAGAAGCTCCCGGCCGAGGACGGCGTCATGGACGCGCTCCGCCCCTTCGACCTCGCGCCGGGGGACTACATGTTCCCGCTTCCCAGCGCGGGGGACATGAAGAACCCGGCATTCGTCGAGAAGTACAGCAAGGGGCCGGCCGGTTCGCTGACGATTCTCCCGAAAGGACCCTGGTCGATGGGAAGCTCGCTGTCGCAGTGGTTCCTGTACTGCGTCGTCGTCGGGATCACCGCGGCCTACATTTCCGGCCGCGCGCTGCCGGCGGGATCTCACTACCTCAAGGTCTTCCGCTTCGCGGGCGCGACGGCGTTCTATGGCTATGCGCTCGCGCTGTGGCAGAACACGATCTGGTACAAGAAGAACTGGATGACGACCCTGAAGTCCACGTTCGACGGCCTCATCTACGCGCTCCTGACGGCGGGCTTCTTCGGGTGGCTCTGGCCGAGGTGACGGCCTAGCCGCGCCCCCGGATCCCTTCTCGCGCGGCCCACTGCCATACGGGGTCCCATGCGTGGTAGACGCAGCGGACCCCTTCCACTTCTTCCTCCTCAAGGGGCGCCGGGAAGCGGACGTCCACCGTGTGCTCGACGGCGGCGCGCGCGGCCTCGCGGACGACGAGCCATTCACGCTCGTCGCGGGCGTCCTTGGCGCCCTCGTGGTACGGGTCCACGCCCAGCGTGAGAAGGGTCGGCAGATTCTGCGAGCTGCATTCGGCGTCGAGAATCCGCACGGCCTGCAGACGGTTGCGGCCGTTCGGGTCCGTGAGGAACTCGCGCACCGCCACGTGGAGATCCTCGGGATCGAAGTAGGCGAACGCCATGAGCGCGTCGCACCGAACGGCCGGCTCGACGTCGAGCAGGAGATCGCGAATCTTCCCGGCGAGCGGCCGGAACGGCTCCAGGCGGTCCCGTGTGTCGTCTTGAAGGCCCGCGAAGACGAAAAGGCCGGCCCGGCGGGTGTCCGCGTCCTCGTCGACGAGCGCCTGCGCGACCAGGCCGACGGTCTCGTCGTCCACCGGGGCGCGCACGATCCGGTCGAAGGACAGCGTTTCGCCCTCTCCGGTGTACGGCGCGATGCGCGCGGTCAGGAGCTCGTAGATCCCCCGGCTTTCGTGCTCCGTCATGGCGATTCACCCTTCTCCCTTTCGAAGACGTCGAGAAAGTGGCTCACGAAGCGTTCGGCGACCGCAGGCAATGCTGGCGGAGGTTGTCCGGCGTTCTCCTTCGAAAGAGACGTCACGCCGCCGTCGGCGATGCCGCACGGGATGAAGAGCGAGAACCTTGCCAGGTCGGTCGTCACGTTGAGGGCGCACCCGTGCGTCGTGACCCAGCGCGACAGGTGGACGCCTATCGCCGCGAGCTTGTCGTTGCCCACCCATATCGAGGCCCAGCGCTCGGGAGCGGAGCTGCGCGCTGCCGCGACTCCGAAGTCTCCCGCGGTGCGGATGAGCACGTCTTCGAGGTTGCGCACGTAACGCCTCACGTCCCGGTGGCCCTGCGAGAGGTCGAGGACCGGATAGGCGACGAGCTGGCCCGGGCCGTGGAACGTGAGCTTGCCACCGCGGTCGGTGATTCGGAGCTGCACGCCTCGCTGCAGGAGAAGATCTTCCGAGACGAGGAGCTCGCCCAGGTCGGAGTTGCGGCCCGCGGTGATGACGTCGGTGTGCTCGAGGAGGAAGAGCGTCTCGCGCCCGCCCGCCTTCACCCGCGCCTCGGCTTCCT